>NZ_JACYNU010000003.1:247945-328789 GCF_014839455.1 Microbacterium sp. CFBP 8801
CGCCGAGCTCGACGGCATTCGGGATCTCGTCGCCACCGCGGATGCCGAGACCCTGCCGCCGCTCGACCCCTCGGCGCTGCGCGCGCCGGTGGTGCCGCGCTCGCTGCTGTGCCTGGGGTACAACTACCGCGGGCATGTGCCCGACGGGGTCGACCCCACCGCCGACGACCCGGCCACGCCCGACGTGTTCGTGAAGACGGCGAACACGCTGGGCGGTCCGGCCGATGCCGTCGTGATCCCCGCCGTGGCCGACGACGTCGACTACGAGGGGGAGATCGCCGTCGTCATCGGCCGACGGGCGCACGGGGTATCGCTCGACGACGCCCTGTCGTACGTCGCGGGCTACACCCTGCTCAACGACGTGTCCGACCGGTCGTGGCAGCGTCGACAGAGCCAGTGGGCGCTGGGCAAGTGCTTCGACGGGTTCGCGCCGCTGGGGCCCTGGATGGTCACCGCCGACGAGATCGATCCGCAGGACCTCGTCGTCGAGGTCCTGCGAGACGGCCGGGTCACCGTGTCGCAGTCGACGGCGACGACGATCTTCTCGGTCGCCTTCGTCGTGCACTACCTCAGCCAGGTGCTGACGCTCGAGCCCGGCGACGTCGTCTCGACCGGCACGCCGCAGAAGCTGGCCGCCGCGCAAGCCGCGCACCGACCGCTCGCCCCCGGCGACGCCGTGACCGTGCGCGTCGCGGGGATCGGCGAGCTGACCACCGTCTTCACCTCACCCTCGGGAGCACCCGCATGATCCTCGACACCTTCCGCCTCGACGGCCGCGTCGCCGTCGTCACCGGCTCGAGCCGCGGCCTCGGTCAGGGTGCGGCCCTCGCCCTCGCCGAGGCGGGCGCCGACCTCGTGCTCATCGACCGCGGCGACGCCGAGCACACCGCGGAACTCGCTCGCGGGCTCGGTCGGCGCGTGCACACCGTGCACCGCGACTTCGTCTCGGCCACCCGCGACGAGCTCGCCGCGGCGATCGACGAGGCGGCCGACGTCCTCGGTCGCGTCGACATCCTCGTCAACAACGCCGGCACCATCCGCCGCGCCCCCGCCGCCGAGCACGGCGCCGCCGACTGGGACGACGTGCTCGCCGTCAACCTCGACGCCGTGTTCCACCTCTCGCAGGCCGCCGGCCGTCGCATGATCGCGCAGGGGTGGGGGCGCATCGTCAACGTCGCCTCGATGCTGTCGTTCCAGGGCGGCATCCTCGTGCCCGGCTACGCGGCCTCCAAGCACGCCGTCGCGGGACTCACCAAAGCGCTCGCCAACGAGTGGGCGGCCTCGGGGGTCACCGTCAACGCGATCGCCCCGGGATACATGGCGACCGACAACACCGCCCCCATCCGCGCCGACGCCGACCGCGAGGCCTCGATCCTCGCGCGCATCCCCGCCGGACGCTGGGGGACCCCGGGCGACCTGCAGGGCGCGTTCGTGTTCCTCGCCTCCGACGCCGCCGCCTACGTCACCGGCACGGTGATCCCCGTCGACGGCGGCTGGCTCGTGCGCTGACACCGCCCGCTCCGCCCCTCGCTTTCCCGACCCCGAACCCCAGGAGAATCGCATGACCGCCTCCATCCCCCAGCGCTACGCGACCCACCCCGCGCAGATCCCCGGCATGGACACCGCCGACCTGCGCGATCGTTTCCTCATCGACGACCTCTTCGTCGCCGGCGAGGTGCGGTTGACCTACACGCACCACGACCGCATCGTGCTGGGCGGTGCCGTGCCGGCGGGCGCTCCGCTGCCCCTCACCGGTTATCCCGAGATCCGCAGCGAGTACTTCCTCGAGCACCGCGAGGTGGGCATCGTCAACGTCGGCGGGGCCGGCACCGTCACCGCCGACGGCGAGGTGTACGAGCTCGTCACCGGTGCGTGCCTGTACCTGGGACGCGGCATCCGCGACGTCGTGTTCGCCGACGCGGGCACCGACGCCGACGGGGCGCAGTTCTATCTCTTCTCGGCGCCCGCGCACACGAGCTACCCCGCGGCGCTGGTGTCGCCCGGTGAGGGAACGGTGCGCGAGCTCGGCGACCAGGTCACGAGCAATCGCCGCACGCTGAACCAGTACATCCACGAGAACGGCGTGCAGAGCTGCCAGATCGTCATGGGCGTGACCCAGCTGCACCCGGGCTCGATGTGGAACACGATGCCGGCCCACACGCACGACCGGCGCACCGAGTGCTACCTCTACTTCGACGTGCCCGCCGACGCCCGCGTCGTGCACCTGATGGGCGAGCGCGAAGAGACCCGTCACCTCATCGTGGGCGACCGCCAGGCCGTCATCTCGCCGAGCTGGTCGCTGCACTCGGGGGTCGGCACGGCGGCGTACTCGTTCGTGTGGGCGATGGCGGGCGAGAACCAGGCCTTCGACGACATGGATGCCGCGCCCATCACCGACCTGCGCTGATGACGGGGGTGCTGCTCGCCGTCGGCGAGACGATGGCGATGCTCGCGCCCTCCGACGGGGGAGGGGTCGTCGATGCCGCGGCCTTCCTCGTCGACGCGGGCGGGGCGGAATCGAACGTCGCCGCCCACGCCGCCGCCCTCGGGATGACGGCGCGCTGGCACAGTCGTCTCGGCGCCGACGCCCTCGGCGATCGCGTGCTGCGGCAGGTCGCCGCTCGGGGCGTCGACGCGGCGTCGGTCGTCCGCGACCCCGACCGCCCCACCGGTCTGTACGTGAAGGACCCGGGCCGGGGCGTGCGGTACTACCGCCGCGGGTCGGCGGCCTCGGCCCTCGCCGAGGACGATGCCGACGACCTGGCCCTCGACGGGGTCGACGTGCTGCACGTCTCGGGCATCACCGCCGCCCTGTCGTCGTCCGCCCGGGCGTTCCTCGTCGCGGCGATGGCGCGGGCGCGTGCGATCGGGGTCACGGTGAGCTTCGACGTGAACCACCGCGCGGCGCTGTGGTCGGCGGCGGACGCGGGCCCCGTCCTCGCCGACCTCGCAACGGCCGCCGACGTCGTCTTCGTCGGCCGCGACGAGGCCGAGACGCTGTGGGCGACCCCGCGCGACAGCGACGTGCGGGCGCTTCTCGACGGCGTCGCGGAACTCGTCGTAAAAGACGGCGACGTCGGCGCCACGGCCTTCCACGGCGAGGCGCGCACGTTCGTCCCGGCGCTGCGGGTCGAGGTGCTCGACGCGGTGGGGGCCGGAGACGCCTTCGCCGGCGGGTACCTCGCCGCCCGCTCCCGCGGGCTCGGGGTCGCCGACCGGCTCGCCGCGGGGCACGAACGCGCGGCACTGACCCTGCGCACCCTCGGCGACTCCCTGCACGACACGGCCGCCCTGCCGGCATCCCCCCTTCGCCCTCTCGATCGGAGCGACCATGCTTCCCGCTGACGACACCACCGCCTTCTTCGACGCCCGGTTCGCCGGCGCCCCGCTCATGGCGATCCTGCGCGGCATGGGCCGCGAGCGGTCGCTCGCGGTGGCGGCCACCGCGTGGGACCTCGGCATCGACGCCGTCGAGGTGCCCCTGCAGACCCCCGCCGACGAAGAGGCGCTGCGGGCGGTGTGCGCCGCCGCGGCCGAGCGCGGGCTGCGCGTGTGCGCCGGCACGATCGTCGACCCGGCGCAGGTGCCCGTCGCCCAGGCCGCGGGCGCGGCGTACCTCGTCTCACCGGGCCTCGACCCGGCGGTGGTGGCCGCGGCGCGGGCGCATGGCATCCCGATCCTGCCGGGAGTGGCGACGCCTAGCGAGGTGCAGCTCGCGGTATCGCTGGGGCTTCGCTGGCTCAAGGCGTTCCCCGCCTCGTGGCTGGGTCCGGCGTGGTTCCGCGTGATCCGCGGGCCCTTTCCCGACGTGCGGTTCGTGGCCACCGGGGGACTCGACGCCGGCAACGCGGCCGAGTTCCTGGATGCCGGGGTGCGCGTCGCCGCGGTCGGATCGGCGCTCGAAGACCCCGCGCAGCTCCCGCGCCTCGCCACCCTGCTCACCCGCCCGTCCTAGCCCCCGCCCCACCCCCGCGCGTGAGTCGTGGCACCTCGCGCACATCCGTGCAAGCCCGCGCCGACCTCGGCGTGCCCGGGGGAGGATGGATGCATCCGCATCGACCCCTCCTGAGGAGACCCATGCACGTCAACGCCTACGCGGCGTCATCCGCGACTTCGCCCCTCGAGCCCACGACCATCGAGCGCCGTGACGTCGGCCCGAAGGACGTCCTGATCGACATCGCCTACGCCGGCATCTGCCACTCCGACATCCACACCATCCGCGGCGAGTGGGGCGACGTGCCCTACCCCCTGACGGTGGGCCACGAGATCGTCGGAACGGTCGCCGAGATCGGCTCCGACGTCACCTCGCACAAGGTCGGCGACCGCGTCGGCGTCGGCTGCATGGTCAACTCGTGCCGCGAGTGCGACAACTGCCTCGCAGGCGAGGAGCAGTACTGCGAGAAGGGCAACATCGGCACCTACGCCGGTAAGGACGTCGACGGCTCGATCACGCAGGGCGGCTACAGCGAGAAGATCGTCGTCGACGAGCACTTCGTGCTGCGCGTCCCCGAGTCGATCCCCTACGACAAGGCCGCCCCGCTGCTGTGCGCCGGCATCACGACCTACTCGCCGCTGAACCACTGGAACGCCGGCCCCGGCAAGAAGGTCGCCATCGTCGGCCTCGGCGGTCTCGGCCACATGGCCGTCAAGATCGCCCACGCCATGGGCGCCGAGGTCACCGTGCTGTCGCAGACGCTGAGCAAGAAAGACGACGGCCTCAAGATGGGCGCCGACCACTACTACGCGACCAAGGACGAAGAGACCTTCACGACGCTGAAGAACACCTTCGACCTCATCGTCAACACCGTCAGCGCTCCGCTCGAACTGAAGAAGTACCTCGGGCTGCTCACGCTCAACGGCACGATGGTCAACGTCGGCGCCCCGCCGGAGCCGCTGCCCATCCAGGTCTTCACCCTGTTCACGAACCGTCGCTCGTTCGCCGGCTCGTCGATCGGCGGCATCCGCGAGACCCAGGAGATGCTCGACTTCTGCGCCGAGAACGGCATCGCCCCCGAGGTCGAGGTCATCTCGGCCGACCAGATCAACGAGGCCTACGAGCGCGTGCTGAAGAGCGACGTGCGCTACCGCTTCGTCATCGACGCGGCGACCTTCGCGTCCTGATCCCGATCGCCCCGGCCCCGACGCTCCGCGGAGCGCCGGGGCCGCGGCATCCCGTCGCGGGCACGCCTGCGTGGCAGACGCCTTTGTTCGCCCCGCCCTCCGGCGTGCGGGCCCCGGCCACCCGCGCGCGAGCCCGGGCCACCCGCGCGTGGGCCCCGGCCACCCGCGCGGGCCCCGGCCCCCCGCGCATAAACGCTCTTCCTGCGCATGAACGCGCAGGCGTCGTGTTTATGCGCAGAAATAGCGTTTATGGATGCCATAACCCCGGCCGGCGACGCGCCCCGGCCCGGGCGCAACCCCGACCCGCGACGCGCACCCGACCCGCGCACCCCGGCCCGCGACGCGCCCCGGCCCGCGAGCAGCACGAGAAAGCGGCGCCGCCCCGAAGGGCGACGCCGCTTTCTCGCGCGTCAGGCCTGGCCGAGAGCGGCGGACACGACCGCGCGGGCCTCTTCCTGCACCTCGCGCAGGTGGTCCTCGCCGCGCAGCGACTCCGCGTACAGCTTGTAGACGTCTTCGGTGCCCGAGGGGCGCGCGGCGAACCAGGCCGACTCGGTCTGCACCTTGAGGCCGCCGATCGCCGCGCCGTTGCCCGGAGCGTGCGAGAGCTTGGCGACGATCGGCTCGCCGGCCAGCTCGGTGGCGCTCACGGCATCGGGTGACAGCTTCGACAGCGTCGACTTCTGCGCGGGCGTCGCGGGAGCATCGACACGCTGGTAGGCCGAGGCGCCGAACTCGGCCTCGAGCTCGGCGTACCGCTGCGACGGCGTCTTGCCGGTGACGGCGAGGATCTCGGCGGCGAGGAGGCACAGCAGGATGCCGTCTTTGTCGGTGGTCCAGACCGTGCCGTCTTTGCGCAGGAACGACGCCCCGGCCGACTCCTCGCCGCCGAAGGCGACGGAGCCGTCGAGCAGCCCCGGCACGAACCACTTGAAGCCCACGGGCACCTCGAGCAGCGTCTTGCCGAGCGATGCGGCGACCTTGTCGATGATCATCGACGACACGAGCGTCTTGCCGATCGCGGCGTCGGCGGGCCAGCCCGGACGGTGCGAGAACAGGTAGTCGATCGCGACGGCGAGGTAGTGGTTGGGGTTCATCAGTCCCGCGTCGGGCGTCACGATGCCGTGGCGGTCGGCATCGGCGTCGTTGCCCGTGAGGATGTCGTAGTCGGCGCGCGCGGCGACGAGCGAGGCCATGGCCGAGGGCGACGAGGGATCCATGCGGATCTTCTCGTCCCAGTCGAGCGTCATGAACTTCCAGGTCGGGTCGACCTCGGGGTTCACGACGGTGAGGTCGAGGCCGTACACCTCGGCGATGAGCGCCCAGTACTCCACCGAGGCCCCGCCCAGCGGGTCAGCGCCCATGCGGACGCCGGCGCTCTTGATGGCGTCGATGTCGATGATGGATGCCAGATCCCGCACGTACGCGTCGCGGAAGTCGTACTGGCCGAGGTTCTCGAGGTCGATGTCGGCGTGGCGAGTGCGCTGTACGCCCGACAGGCCCGCGGCGATCAGCTCGTTCGCACGGTCGGCGATCCAGCCGGTGGCGTCGGTGTCGGCGGGGCCGCCGTGCGGCGGGTTGTACTTGAAGCCGCCGTCGCGCGGAGGGTTGTGCGACGGGGTCACGACGATGCCGTCGGCGCGGCCCGGGTCGTCGGCCGCGCGGCCCGTGTTGTAGGCGAGGATCGCGTGGCTGAGAGCCGGTGTCGGCACCCACGCGTCGCGGGAATCGACGCGCACGTCGACGCCGTTGGCGACGAGCACCTCGATGGCGCTGCGCTCGGCGGGCAGCGACAGTCCGTGGGTGTCGCGGCCGAGGAACAGGGGCCCCGTGATGCCCTGCGCCGCGCGGTAGTCGACGATCGCCTGGGTGGTGGCGAGGATGTGGTCTTCGTTGAAGCTGGTGCTCAGCGACGAGCCCCGGTGACCACTGGTGCCGAAGGCGACGCGCTGCTCGGGCACCGCGGCATCCGGTTTGCGGTCGTAATACGCCGCGATCAGTTCGTCGATGTCGATGAGATCGGATGCCTCTGCGGGCTTCCCTGCGCGACTGCTCATGCGCCCAGTCTGCCCGCTGCGTCCGACATGCGCACACGCCGTGACGCAATTCTGCGGGAATCCCTTGCTCGGTGCACCGCTTCCGGTCGTGCGCACGACGCTCGCCGCCGGGCCCGTTCGACGGTGAGGGGGCGGTCGAATCGCGCCGCCACAGACCGGCCCCCCACGGGACACCCGTCGTCACTACACTCCGACCATGAGACGTATGTCGTGGGGGGCCCGCTTCGTCGGGGTCGGACTTGTCGTGGCGGCGATCGTGGCGATCGTGAAGGGGAAACCGAGCGGAGTGACCGCGCCGTCGGTCCCCGTTCCCGAGAACCCGCTGTGGAAGGGCACGACGAAGCCCGCTCCCGTCCCCGAAGAGAACGTCGTCCTCAGCCTGCCGAAGGACATGTACCGGCACGCGGGGGCTCCGACCGAGTGGTGGTGGCACATCGGCACCCTTCGGGCGGGCGATCGCGTGTTCGGCTTCGACATCAACGCCGCCTCCTTCACCGGCCAGCACTTCGGGATGTCGCAGATCTCGCTCAGCGACGTCGAGGGGGGCCGCCACTACGAGCGCACGCAGGTCTACGGACCCTCGCCGATCGGGGTGTTCGACGTCAACTCCTGGGCCGAGGGCGACCCGTCGAAGCCGTGGTACGCGCGACTGGGCGACCCGTCATGGCTGGTCGGCGGGTTCAGCGTCACGAACACGGGCTCCGGCTACACCGAGGCGCCCTCCGTCCACTTCGAGGGTGACGGCACCGGGGCCTCCGCCGTCGCGATCCTCGACGACAAGGGCGGAGTGACCCAGATCATCCTGCTGAAGCCCGGGTCGGGGTACACGACCACTCCGACCGTGACCCTCGTCGGCGGCGGTGGTTCGGGAGCCACCGCGGTGGCCGTGCGTCATTCCGTCGTCATGACGGCGCCCCAGGCCGACCCGACGCGCGACATCTCGGTCACGGCCGTCCTCCAGGACGCCAAGACGCTGGACGAGGTCGAGTTCGACCTCACGTTCTCGCAGCAGGGCCGACCGATGTTCGTCTTCGGAACGGGAGTGGAGCCCAGCGCGACGAGCCAGAGCTTGAAGAAGGACAACTACTACTTCTCGTTCACCCGGCTGAAGGCGACCGGCACCATCACCTTCGGGGGCGAGACCTTCGAGGTGACCGGCACCACCTGGATGGACCACGAGTACGGGTTCTTCGGTGGCAACTCGGCCGACACCCGCGTCCGGTGGCTCCTGCAGGACATCCAGCTCGAGAACGGGTACACGCTCTCGACCGCCGGCATGATCGGCGAGGGGTACAAGCCCGAGATCGGCGTCTCGGTCGACGCTTTCGCCACCATCCAGGACCCGAACGGTGAGATCTACTACGTCGCCAGCACGATGACCCCGGTCGGCGAGCTGTGGACGAGCCCCTCGACGGGCAACAGCTACGCGCAGCAGTTCCGGGTGCAGATCCCGTCGTTCGACTCCGACATGCTGATTTCGACGCGGCTTCAGGACCAGGAGTTCTCGGCGAGCGGCGCGCCCATCTACGAGGGAACCGCCGAACCGACGGGCACCTTCCTCGGCGAGAGCGTTGCGGGAGACGCCTGGATCGAGCAGGCCTTCTAGGCGCTCCGCGGGTCCGGCCCAGGCCGGGCCCACCCCGACTCGGGCCGCGACCGTTCATCGTCCCCGTGCACCGCTTTTAAAGGATGCCGCGTCGCCGGTGCCCGGGTGAGACATACTCGTGCCATGGGTGAAGGGGACGTCTCGCGCGTGGCGGTCGTCGATGACCACGAACTGGTCGCCCTCGCGATGCAGGGACTGCTCGCCGGGGCCGGGGGCCTACGTTTCGTCCGCCACGAACCGACCGTCTCGCGTCTCGTCTCACGCGCGTGCGACGTGGAGCTGGTTCTACTCGACCTGAGCCTTCGCGACGACTCCTCGCCGGGCGAGAACGTCGCGGCGATCCGCCGCTGGGGCGCTCACGTGCTCGTGCTCACCTCGGGGGAGGACCCCTTCCTCGTGCGCGCGGCCTCGCGCAGCGATGTGTGCGGCATCGTGCGCAAGTCCGCCCCGTCGCCGGCCCTCCTCGCGGCGATCGCCGCCGCCGCGCACGGCGAGCACGTCGCCACCACCGAGTGGGCGTCGGCGCTCGACACCGACCCGCTGCTCGACGCCGCGCCCCTGACGGAGCGGGAGCGCCAGGTGCTCGGTCTCTACGCGTCCGGCCTCGGCGCCCGCGACGTGGCGGCGCAGCTGTTCATCTCCGAGAACACCGTCAACGATCACCTGCGACGCATCCGCGCCGTCTACCAGCTGGTGGGTCGCCCGGCGGCGACCAAGGTCGAGCTCTACCAGCGCGGGGTGGAAGACGGCTACGTCCCCCGCCCCCGCCGTGGGTGACCTCGACGCGGGTTCGCTCGCCGCCCGCCGGGTGATCGCCGGGGCCTCCGGGTTCCTGGTGACGGCGGTGGCCGTGGTGACCGTCGCCTTCCTCGCGAGCGGCGAGCAAGGCGGCCTCCCGCTCTGGTACCACGCGCTCGGGTGGTGGTCGGCGGCGCTGACGGTCGCGCTCGCGCTCGCGGCTCCCATCCTCCGCGAGCGCGCGCTGCGGGTGGGGGCCGGAGCGGCCGTGGTGTCGTACCTGGCCGTGGTGGCGCTGTTCCCGGTGGCCGCGGAGGCGGGGCACGTCGAGCGCATGCCCTGGCTGCTCACCGCCTCCAGTGCCGGGGTCGCCGCGGCCCTCGTCGCCGCAGGCCCGGGGCTGGGCTGGGTGACCGTGGTGCTGGCGGCGGTCGCCGGGGTCATCTATCGTCTGCGTTTCGGCGGGTTCGACCTCGACGGCGTCGTCAACGACGCCCATGCCGTGCTCACGGCGGCGGTGATCTGCGCCCTCGGGGGGTTCGTGCTCTCGGCCGGACGCGGTCTGGATGCCGCGGCTGCCGCGCGCCGGGAGGCCGGCGAGCGCGAGTCGGCGGAGCGCGGTCGGCTGGCCGCGCGCACCCGGACCGCAGCGCTCGTGCACGACGAGGTGTTGGCGACGCTTGCTCTGGCCGCCTCGACCGTGGCGGGCCCCCTCGATCGCCTCGCCGCGCAGGCCCGTCGTGCGGCGCTCATGGTGACGCGTCTGGCGCACGAGGAATCCGAGGACTCCTGGCCACTGGAGGCCGCCCTCGCGCGGGAGGCGCGGCGTCACGATGCGCGCTTCACCGCGCGCGTGGACAGCCCGCTGCACGTGTCCGATCCCGTGCGTGAGGCGATCGTGGGGGCGTGTCGGCAGGCGCTCGCCAACGCCGTCCGGCACGCAGAGGAAGCTCCCCGTTCGGTGACCCTGACGGTGCGCTCCGCGATGATCGAGGTGGTCGTCGCCGATGAGGGTGCGGGCTTCGAGGTGTCCGACATCGCCGACGACCGACTCGGCATCCGACACAGCATCGTCGGGCGCATGGCGCGCGTGAGCGGTGGCGGCGCCGAGGTGCAGTCGGGTCACGGGACGGGCACCCGGGTGGTGCTGAGGTACCGGCCCGATCCCGGACCCGAGATGGATGCCGACGCGAGCGGCCGTCCGCGCGGGCGCGCCGTCGCCTTGCTCGCCGCCGGCTTCGTCGCGCTGCAGGTTCTCTGCGCGGTCGCCGCCGCGCTCTCCGCCCCCGAGTCGTGGCCGCGGCAGGCGGCTCTGCTGGCGGTCGTGCTGCTCACGGCCTCGCTGGTGTGGAGCGCGCGGCGTGCGGCGCCGGCGTGGCCGCGCGCTGCCGCCATCACCGCCCTCGTCGTCGGGGGCACCGTCGTCGCGGTGTCGACCGCGCCGTTCTCTTACGGTCCGCTCTGGCCCGTGGTCGCCCTGGCCTTCTTCCTCGTCGTGCTGGCTCTGCGTGGACGCACGGGAACCGCGATGGCGGGAGCGGTGCTCATCGCGATCGTCGTCGCCGCGCGCGGCATCCTGGACGGCGCACTCGTCGGACAGACGGTGCAGCTGGCGGCCCGCCCCACGGTCATCGTGATCGTCGCCGTCGCCATGCTCCTTGTCGTGGCGCGGATGCGGCGGCGGATCGCGGCGCTGCACCGAGAGGCCGTGATCGCCGCCGAGAGCGAGAGCTGGTCACGGGCGGCGCGCGCCGAGCTGGGTCGGCGCACCGACGAGCTCGTGCGAACGGTGGTGCCGCTGATGGAGCGGATCGGTGCGGGGAGTCCCGCCTCCGCAGCCCAGCGCCGCGAGTACGCGGCCTGGGAGGGCCGCCTGCGCGACGAACTGCGCGCCGGAGGCCTGTCGCGAGAGCCGCTGCGCTCCGCGGTGGGCGCGGCGCGCGGTCGCGGGGTCGACGTGGTGCTGCTAGACGACAGCGGCGAGGCCGTCGACGAGGACGCGCTGGTCGCGGTCCTCGCGTGGATGGCGGCGGCCGTCGGCGAAGCCCGGCACGACGTGGTGGGCCGGCTTCACCCGCCCCACCGTGCCATGCAGGCCAGCATCGCCGTCGACGGGCGCGTGTCGCTGTTCGACGGTGCGCTCACGGTGCCTCCGCCGGTGCCTCGATGAGCTTCCACGGCGAGTAGTCGCGGTCGAGGACCGAACGGTCGGGACGCTGGCCGCGCGACCACCAGCGCGCCTCGTACCCGCTGCCGTCGTACAGCACGCGGTCGCCCTGGTTGTAGAGCGCGTCGACGTTCCAGTCGGGGTAGGTGCCCGCGGGCAGCTCGGGGAGGGCGAAGGGCACGTCGTCGGCCAGGACGGGGCCGACATACGTCCAGGCCGAGGCGGCGGCATCCAGGGTCGGGTCGTCGGGGACCGCCCCGTCTTCGTTCCACCACTTGGCGACGTACACCGAGCCGTGCCAGACGACGAAGACGCCGGCCGAGTAGAACGACTGCGACGACCACACCGGGAAGGGGCTCGTGTCCGCGTCGTCGGCGATCATCGGCCAGTCCTCCTGCGGAGCCGTTCGGCCCGCGGGGGTGCCGTCGCGATCCGCCCCGAGGATGCCGGCGAAGCTCTCGCCCGCCTGCTCCACCCCGCTGCACGACGTCGACACGACTCTCGGGCGGGGGTAGTTGCTGCCGCAGGTGCGGTCGCGGTTCAGCGACCACAGCGACATGCGGGCGACGCCCACCTCGGTGGTGAAAGCCTCGAGAGCCCGCGCGTCGTCGAGCGTGAACACCTCGTGCTCGATGTCGCTCTGACCGATCATCGGGGTGGCGCCCAGCAGCGCCCAGGCGCCGCCCGGGGGCAGGTCCCGCCCCGCGCCGCGCCAGACGTCGGCGACCTGCGCGGCCGTCTGCCGGAGGGCTCCGATGGCCAGGTCGGAGGTCGACACGCTGCGGTCGTCGGCGTTGAAGTCCATGGTCATGGCGTTCACGCCGGCCAGGGTCACCCCCGCGTTCAGCATCTCGGTGATCTGCGTCAGCCCCCGGTCGGTGAGACCGTCCGGAGCCACCGGGAGGGTGAGCCACACATCGAGCGGGCGCCCGGCTGCGGTGCGCTCCTGCTGCAGCTGGGCGACTGCGGCGTTGCGTCGCGCGGTCGCCGCCGCGTCGTCGAGGGCGTCGCCCTCGATGTCGAGATCCATCACGTCGGCCCCGTAACGATCCATCACCTCGCGGTACGCGTCGACCAGCGCCGAGACGGAGTCGCACGCCAGGGCGAGCTCGGAGTTCGCCGCACCCCCGAACGACACGGCCAGGGGGCGCCCCTCGCGGCGCACGCGCTCCACGCGACGGTCGAGCTGGAAGCGCTCCGCCGCGTCGTCCAGGCTGTACGCCTTCCCCCATGTCGGCGTGCAGTCGTCGTCGCCCGCCGCCACCACGAAGGCGAGCACCACGCCGCCCGGGCCCTCGGACATCGCGCTCCGCGCGAGCTGATCGCCCGAGTCGAGCGTCACGTCGTAATAGCCGACGAACCACCGGTCGGCCGTCGGCGTGCCGTCCACGGGGGGCGGGAGCGTCGGCAGCACGGCCACGGCCGCGACACCGCCGCTGAGGGCCACCGCGATGACCGCGCTGACCACGAGCCGTGCGAACGACAGGCGCCGACCCGCGAAGCGCGACCGCGACCGAGCGATCACGGGGCTCACGAGGCGGCCCCCGCCAGCTCACGGGGACCGTCGTCGAGCACGGCGGTCCAGCGCTCGGCAGTGACCGAGGCGTCCGGCGTCTGTGCGGGAGGGGCGACCCAGATCCAGTCCATCCAGGCGAACCACAGATCGGACACGGCGTTTCGAACACCCACCAGCCGCAGCAGCGCCCAGACGATCGACAGGGTGGTGAAGGCGGCGAACACCGTCGTCCCCCACGCGTCGACGTACGCCGCGCGCACCCCGATCGCGGCGGCCGCGGCCGCGACCACGAGCGGGGCGGTCAGGTACAGCGCCGGGACGCGGGTGCGCGCGGCCACCTTCGGCGTCCGGGCGAAGCGCGCCTTGCGGCCGCTGAGCGCCTGCGCGACCGAGCCGATGCTGCCGGCCAGATTGACCGGCAGCAGCAGCAGATTGAGGCCGTAGATCGCCACGACGTCGCGGCGACGGTAGCCGAGCGCGTGCAGGTCGGATGCCATCTCGGCGAAGTACGGCACGGCGATGAGCAGCAGCAGCAGTGTCACCAGCTGACCGTTCATCGGGTACAGCGTCAGCACGGCGAACAGGCCCAGCGTCACCCAGGCCACGGAGCCGAGGTAGTTGGTGCGCAGCAGCCGCTCGGCGAGCGTCAGCGGGCGCCCCTCGCGGCGGCGCTGCTGGATGAGGGCGCGGAGTCTCGGCAGGATGAGCAGACCCCCGTCGGCCCACCGACGGCGCTGGATGACGAGGGTGCCGAAGTCGGGCGGGGTGGCGCTGTAGCTCAAGCGCTCGGGGTAGTTCACCAGGGACCAGCCGTGCGCGGCCAGATCGATCGAGGACTCCGTGTCCTCGATCGCGGTGCGATCCGAGATGAAGCGCACCACCGGGATGCCGTCGTCGACGCTCACCCGTCGGAGTTGCTGCACCGCCTCCCACCGCAGCACCGCGTTGGCCCCGACCCAGAACGTGGCGTCGAAGGCGGTCAGCCCCTGGTGCACGATGTGCTGCAGATCGGTGGTCGCACCGGCGAGGCGTTCCAGCCGAGTCGGCGCACCCCGGTAGGCGCTGTACGGCGTCTGCGCGACGGCGATCCGGGCGTTCTCGGGCTGCTCGAGCAGGTGCACGAGGTGCGCGCAGTAGCCCGGGAGCAGCATCGAGTCGGCGTCGAGGGTGAGCACGAAGTCGCACGCGGCGACCTCGAGATCGGCGGGTCCGTCGCCGGCATCCTCCAGCACGAGCTGACCCGCGATCACCGTCTCGCGGTAACGGCCGCCGATGAGTCCGAGGTAGGAGTTGAGGTTCATCGCCTTGTTCGCCGCGTGCGAGAGCGAGGCGTAGCGGCGCCTCTCGAACGTGCTCGCCTCGACGCGGAAGACGCGCACGAGACGCTCGAGCACCTGCAGCGCGCGTTCGCGCTCGAGTGGAGCGGCGCCGTTGTCGGCGGCCTCCCGCAGCGCCGCCGCCGTCGCATCGAGGTCGTCGGCGAGTCGTCGCAGCACCTCCTCGGCGAAGAAGACCTCGACGTGCGTGCGGGTGGGTGCGGCGTCGGCCTGCGCGCGCAGCCACTGGGCGCAGGCGGCGTGCTCGCGCATCGCGAGCTCGGTCACCTCGGCCGACGAGAGAGATCCCTCGCGGGCGCGGGCGGCGGCGGCATCCACCCGGGTGAAGACCGGCAGCAACGCGCTCGTCAGTTCGTCGGTGAGGGCGCGGCACCCCTCGAGATCGAGTCGCGCCGCCTCACCGACGGGATCGACGTCGTCGTCGAGCAGGAGCACGACGTTCAGCCGCGGGAACTCCTGCAGCGCGACCGACCACAGCCCCATGCGCACCAGCGCCGGATCCTCGGACCGCGACGGCAGGAGGGCCGTCAACCGCGGTTCGCGTCCGCAGAAGTGCTCGTCGAGGTCGATGCGCCGCACCCGACGGTGGGCGGCCAGGCGCGGAAGGGCACCCGAGCGGGCGAGGAGGTACATGCACGCCGACAGCGTCAGGAACGTCACCGAGACGAGGAACACCGTCGTCGTCACCAGCTGCTCGGCGTCGACGAGCGCGCCGCCGCGTGACAGCGCGACCACGACCGTGGCCAGGTAGAGCACCCACAGCACGATGCAGGCGACCAGCGCCAGGCGGGCACGGGCGATCCGAGCGGGCGAGGGCCGCGGATGGAGCACCGGCTGCGGACGACGATCGCGGTCGGTGCCGCCCTGCCGCCGGGGGACGCGGGGGTCGGTGGAGGTGTGGCGCATGACGGGTGTCTCTCTCCCTGGCATCCGGTGCGTCGGGTCGCACCGGACGGGCGCCAGCCGCGCGGGATGGACGCCGTACGGGCGACTCTGGCGCATTCGCGCGGCGCGAGCGGCGGGTTCGACCACCGGTATCGGGGGTTCTGCGGCGCTCGAGGGCCTCGACTGCCCGCCGGAGAGTCGAGCATCTAGGCTGAGTCCCCGTGAGCACTCCCGATCCGGCCCGACGCACCTACAGCTACCTGGGTCCCGCGGGAACCTTCACCGAGGCGGCGCTCGCCCAGGTCCCCGAAGCGCGCGACCAGATCTGGCGGCCGGTGCGCAACGTCGGCGAGGCGCTGGCCGACGTCGTCGAGGGACGATCGGATGCCGCGATGATCGCCATCGAGAACTCGGTCGACGGGGGCGTGTCCACCGCGCAGGACGCCCTGGCCACCGTGCCGGGCCTGCGCATCGTCGGCGAGTACCTCGTGCCGGTGAACTTCGTGCTCGTGGGCAAGCCCGGTGCGACCCTCGCCGACGTCTCGCTCATCGCCGCCCACCCCGTCGCGTACGGGCAGTGCCTCGGCTGGCTCAGCGACAACGTCCCCGCCCACGCGCACCTGCCCGCCGAGAGCAACGTCGCCAGCGCCCTCGGCGTGCTCGACGGCACGAGCGGCGCCGACACGGCGATCGCCGCCCCCGGCGTCGTCGCCCACCACGACCTCACGGTCCTCGCCGAGAACATCGGCGACAACCCCAACGCGGTGACCCGCTTCGTGCTCGTCAGCCGCACGGTCGCCCCGGCTCCGCCGACGGGCGCCGACAAGACGTCGCTCATCGTCGAGCTCCCCGAGGACCACCCCGGCGCCCTGCTCGAGCTGCTCGAGCAGTTCGCCACCCGGGGCATCAACCTGAGCCTTCTGGCATCCCGTCCCATCGGCGACGCCCTCGGCCGCTACCGCTTCGTCATCGACGCCGACGGGCATGTGCTCGACGAGCGCATGGCCGACGCGCTGCTGGGTCTTCGCCGCTTCAGCCCCAAGGTCATCTTCCTGGGCTCGTACGCGCGCGCCGACCGCGCCATCGTGCGGTACCCGCAGCGCTACAGCGACGACGTGTTCGTCGAGGCGCGCGACTGGCTGCGCGGCCTGCTGAGCGGCGAGCCCGAGGCCTGACGCGCGCGGCACGCCACCCGCCGAGATCGCTGCCGCCCCGCCGCGACGTATCGCCGCGCGGCAGCCCGCCCCGGGTCAGGCCGCGACGGCCGCCTTCTCGGCGATCAGCTCCAGGGTCTGCGCGCGACCCTCGACCGAGTCGAGAGCCTCACTGTCGTAGGCGCCGGCGACGGGCGAGACCATGATCTCGTCGACCCCGTACTGCGCGGCGAAGGCAGCCAGCTGTCCCTGCACCTCGGGGCCGGTGCCGACGAACCACTTCTGCCGGGTGGACGCCATGATCGACTCCGCCATCGCGTCGAAGGGATCGGCCTTGGCCTGCTCCACGGTCTCGAGCGGCACGAGCGGACGGTTGGTGCGCAGTCGCGCCATCATGCGCAGCTGCGGCAGCGCGCGCTCCTCGGCCTCTTCGGCGGTGGGGGCGGCGACGACGTTAGCGGTGACGAACGTGCGCGGGCCCTCGCCCGAGTCGTTGGGCCGGAACTGGTCGCGGTACAACCGCAGCGCGTGCTCGAGCCCTTCGCCCGAGAAGTGGTTCGCGAACACGTAGGGCAGGCCGAAGCTGGCGGCGAGCTGCGCGGAGTAGTCGCTGGAGCCCAGCAGCCACACCTGCGGCATCCCGGATGCCGCGGGTGTCGCCTTCACCTGATACTCGGTGCCCGAGGTGAATCGCACGGTGGCGCCCTCGGGGGAGGTGAGCGCGATGATGTCGGTCACGTGGTCGGGAAAGCGCGAGACGTCGCTCGTCGTGCCCGACCGGTTCAGCAACTGCGTGATGACGGGGTCGCTGCCGGGGGCGCGCCCGATGCCCAGGTCGATGCGTCCCGGGGCGAGGGCCTCGAGGGCGGCGAACTGCTCGGCGACGATGAGCGGGGAGTGGTTCGGCAGCATGACGCCCCCCGAGCCCACGCGGATGCGCGACGTGCGCGCCGCGGCGGCGGCGATCAGCACGGGGGGAGTGGTCGAGGCCACGGCGGGCATGTTGTGGTGTTCGGCGAACCAGTAGCGGGTGTATCCGAGGCGGTCGGCGCGCTCGACGAGGTCGAGGGCGGCGCTCACCGCCTGCGCGCTGGTCTGCCCGTGCCGCACGGGCACGAGGTCGAGAACAGAGAGGGAGGGGATCGCGTCGGTCACCTCGACGACAACCTCCGTGGGCCGCCCGCTATTCCGTCTCGAGAAGAGCCGCAACCCCCGTCCGTGATCCCGTTCATCGTGCGTAGCGTCCCGCTATGAGCGAATCGCACTCCGCGGGGACGCCGCTCGACGGCCCGCAGACGGATGACGTGCAGGACACCGACGCGCACACGATGGTGCGCGCTCAGATCGTCGTCGACGACGCGACCTTCTCCCTCGCACAGGGGCAGGACCTGGCGGATCTGCAGCAACGCATCGAGAGCGCCGTCCACAGCGGAGGGCGATTCGAGAGCTTCGTCGTGGTGGGCAACCGCCGGATGAGCGTGCTCTGCACGGCCCATACGCGCGTTCTGTTCGCCGTCGAGACCGTGCAGGACGCCCCCCGCGACACCGGTGATTCCGACCCGTTCGGCGGCTTCTTCGACGTGTGAGCGGTGCTCAGCTTTCTCTCAGGAAGAAAGTCGTGACGAATCGGTCGCCCGCTACGTCTCCTTTATGACATCGCGGGACAGACGGTCCCGGAGACGACGGAAGGAAGCGCTCATGGCTGACACCATCACCACCGCCACCCCCACCACTGCCAAGAAGGACGGCGGCTCCACGGTCATCGTCGACGCCGTCGTCGCCAAGGTCGCCGGTATCGCCGCGGCTGAGGTTCCGGGCGTCCACGCCCTCGGCGGTGGCGCGGCTCGCGTCATCGGCAACATCCGCCAGGCCGTCGGTGCCAAGGACCACGCGCAGGGCGTGAGCGTCGAGGTGGGCGAGACCGAGGTCGCCGCCGACATCTCGATCCAGGTGGACTACCCCGAGCAGCTCCAGCGCGTCGCGTCGAACGTGCGTGCCGCCGTCTCGCAGGCCATCACGGAGCTCGTCGGCATGAAGGTCGCCGAGATCAACGTGACCGTGGTCGACGTCTTCATCCCGGGCGAAGACGACGAGGAGCAGGTCGACGACACCCGCGTCAACTGACGATCGCTTTCGAAGGGGCGTCACCGAGAGGTGGCGCCCCTTTCGCGTGCCCGGATGCCGACACCCGGCGCATCGCGACGGTGCCGACGCCCGGGGACGGCCGGCCCGCCCGCGTCAGTGCCCGTGCCGGGTCTCGGCGTAGGCGTCGAGCGCGCGACGCCGGGTCTCGCCGAGGTCGACCATGGGCTCCGGCGGATTCTCACCGAGATACTCCGGCGCCCACTCGCGCACGTACTGGTCGTGCTTGTCGAACTTCTTGCGCTGCGTGTCGGGATTGAACACGCGGAAGTACGGTGCGGCGTCGGCGCCGGACCCCGCGACCCACTGCCAGTTGAACGGGTTGCTCGCGGCATCCGCGTCGACCAGGCAATCCCAGAACCACTGCTCGCCCTCACGCCAGTCGATCAGCAGGTTCTTGATGAGGAACGACGCCGTGACCATGCGCACGCGGTTGTGCATGACCCCGGTCTTCCACAGCTGGCGCATGCCCGCGTCGACGACGGCGACCCCGGTGCGACCCTGCTGCCAGGCCTCGAGGTGCGACCGATCGAGCGGGGGCCACGGGAAGGCGTCGTACTCGCGACGCCAGTTCTTGGTCGCGATGTCGGGGGCGTAGAAGGTCACGTGCCAGGCGAACTCCCGCCACACGACCTCCGAGAGGAATCCGCTCGCGCTCTTCGCGTGTTCGCCCGATCCACGGTGCTGAACGGTGTCGTGCCACACCTGGTACGGGCTCAGCTCGCCCCAGCGCAGTCGCGGTGAGAGGTTCGACGTCGCCCCGCCCGCGAATTCGTCGCGGTACTGCGAGTACCCGCCGAGGTCGTCTTCGAGGAACTCCCTCAGTCGCGCCTTCGCCGCGGGCTCGCCCGGTTCCCACGTCTCGCGCAGGCCGCCGGCCCAGTCGGGCGTGGTCGGCAGCAGCGACCAGGCGCCGAGGTCGTCCCCGTCGACGCGCCCGTCGAAGCCGGGGACTTTGCGCGCCTCGGCCATCGGCGGGCGCGGGGCCGGCAGCTTCTGCACGGCGCGGGCGAAGGGCGTGTAGACGCCGTAGGGCTTGTCGGCCTGCGTGCGCACCGTCCACGGCTCGTAGAGGAGGTTCGCGGCGAACGACGCGACGGTGACCCCGCTATCGCGCAGGGCCTCTTTGATGCCCGCGTCGATCTCGCGCTCGACGCCGCCGTAGCGGCGGTTCCAGAACACCGCGCCGGCGCCCACTTCGTCGACGACGGCGGGGACCACCTCCGCCGCGCGGCCGCGGCGCAGCACGAGCTGGGAGCCGCGTTCCGCCAGGCGCTCACCGAGCGAGGTCAGCGACCCGTGCAGCCACCAGCGGGCGGCTCCGCCGATCTCGCGGACCCCGTCGGACTCCTCGTCGAACACGTAGAGCGCCACGATCGGTTCCTCGCGGTCGAGGGCCGCGCGCAGCGCCGGGTTGTCGGTGAGCCGGAGGTCGTCGCGGAACCAGACGATCGAGGGCGTTGCCATTGTTCGACGGTATCCGCCACGGCATCCGTGTGTCCGGGCTTGACACTCGCCCGCCGCCGCCGCCGCCGCCGCCGCCGCCGCCGCCCGCCTCGGCCCGCCCGCGCCCGACGAAACCGCACACGTTTGTCGAGACCGCATCCGCCGGTCGCCGAACGCGTGCGTCCTCGACGAACGGGTGCGTTCTCGACGAGGGGCCGCGCGCGGCGCGCGCGTCAGAGCGTCGAGACGTCGTGCCCCTTCGGCAGCGCCACGGAGAGACCTCCGGCGATGATGCGCGTGTAGATGCGTGTCGCCTCGCCGAACTCGTCGCCGTCCAGTTCGATCGGCTGTGCGGGGGACGTCGCCAACTCGATGCCCGTGCCGCGCAGGTAGCGCACAGAGGTGTCCTTGCGGCGTTCGAGCACGCGGCGCCCCGCGCGGAACTTGCGCAGGACGGAGTTGTCCCACACGATGCTCCGCCAGACACCCAACCAGCCCAGCACGCCGCTCGGCTGGAGGACGGCCACGTCGAGTCGGCCGTCGGCGACGGAGGCGTCGGGGATCAGCGCCACGCCGCCCTGCAGGGCGCCGCAGTTCGCGAACAGCACGCTCTGCACCTTCGCCGAGTGCAGGCGGTGTCCGTTGAGCTGGTACATGACGCGGAAGGGCTTCGCCGAGACGAGCGACCGCGCCGCTCCGTCGACGTACGCGACCCAGCCGACCTGCTTCTTCAGGTCGTCGCGCGTGTTCTGGATCATTGCGGCGTCCAGGCCGATGCCAGCCATGACCGAGAACCCGTGCTCCTCGATCTCGCCGTCGGCCCGGCGGATGCGGGCGAGTCCGGTGTCGATGGGGAGGATGTCGCCTTCGAACGTGGCGCGGATCATCGCGTCGGTGTCGCTCAGCGGAAGGTTCAGGTTGCGGGCGAGGAGGTTCCCCGTGCCGCTCGGCACGATCGTGAGGGGGACGCCCGAGGAGGTCAGCGCCTCGGCGACCGCGCGAACCGTGCCGTCGCCGCCGGCTACGACAACGGCATCCACTTTCTCTTCGAGGGCGGCGCGCGTCGAGTCGTCGCCGAGGTCGTCGACGGTCGTCTCGTAGAACAGAGGCTCGGCCCAGCCCGCCGCGGCGGCCATCTCGGCCACGCGCGCACGCAGCTGCTCAGGCTCGACCTTGGTGGGGTTGTAGATCAGCGCGGCGCGCTTCTTCGCGGTGGGCTCGGCGTCGATGGGTGCCTCGTCGCCGTCCGCCGAGACGCGCTGGGCCTCGCCGGAGCTCTCGTCCGAGGTGTCCGGCTGAACATCCTCGGGCTGGTGGATGACGTCGTCGGGCTCCGCGGCGTCCTTCGGGTCGGGAGCGTCCTTGTGGACGTGGTCGTCGACGTCGTCGCCGAGTCGCGCGGCGTGGAAGTCGTCGCTCGAACCTTCGGCCGCAGCGGCATCCGCCTTCACCTCGGCGGGGGCATCGGCGGGGACGGTCTCGGGGGACTCCGCGTCGTCACGCGGCTCGTCAGGGGCGGCCATGGGTCCACCCTAGGACCGCGGTGGGCCGCGACCCGGCTGCGGGACCGGGCTTGACGGGGGGATGCCGATGGCCCATGCGTCACGGGGCGTGCACGCGCCGTTCCGCGGCCGACCGCCTGCCGTTTACGGTCGAGGTCGGGGCGGATCCCCGGGGGATGCCGACCATAGGATGGACGCGTGATCGACCTGACTCTGCTGCGTGAAGATCCCGAGCTCGTGAAGCGCTCCCAGATCGCCCGCGGGGAGTCGCCGGATTCGGTGGACGACGCCCTCGCCGCCGACCGCGACCGCCGCGCCGCCATCACCGCCTTCGAAGAACTGCGCGCCGCGCAGAACGCGCACGGCAAGCGCGTCGCGCAGGCGCCGAAAGACGAGAAGGCCGCCTTGGTGGCCGAGGCCAAGCAGCTCAGCGAGCAGGTCAAGGCGGCGCAGCACGCGGCGGGCGAGGCCGAGGCGGCGGCCGACGCGGCCCTCGCGCGCATCGAGAACATCGTGCTCGACGGGGTGCCCGCCGGCGGCGAAGAGAACTTCGTCACGCTGCGCACCCACGGCGAGATCCCCACGTACGACTTCGAACCGCTCGACCACCTCGCGCTCGGCGAGAAGCTCGGCGCGATCGACATGGAACGCGGCACCAAGGTGTCGGGCAGTCGCTTCTACTTCCTCACCGGCATCGGCGCGCGTCTCGAGCTGGCGCTCATGACCCTCGCCCTCGACCGGGCGCTGCAGGCGGGCTTCACCCCGATGATCCCGCCGACGCTCGTGCGCCCCGAGGTCATGCGCGGCACGGGGTTCCTGGGCCAGCACGCCGACGAGGTGTACCACCTGCCCAAGGAAGACCTGTACCTCGTCGGCACGAGCGAGGTCCCCCTCGCCGGGTACCACATGGACGAGATCCTCGACCTCGAGCGGGGCGCCAAGCGCTACGCGGGCTGGTCCACCTGCTACCGCAGCGAGGCGGGTTCGTACGGCAAGGACACCCGCGGCATCATCCGCGTGCACCAGTTCAACAAGCTCGAGATGTTCGTCTACACCGACCCCGCCGACTCCGAGGCCGAGCACGACCGCCTCGTCGCGATGCAAGAGGGCATGCTGCAGGACCTCGGCCTCTCGTACCGCGTCATCGACGTGGCCGCGGGAGACCTCGGCTCCAGCGCCGCGCGCAAGTTCGACATCGAGGCCTGGGTCCCCACGCAGGACTCCTACCGCGAGCTGACGAGCACGTCGAACTGCACCACGTACCAGGCCCGTCGTCTCGAGACCCGCTTCCGGCCCGAGGGCGGGGGCAAGACGCAGCCCGTGGCGACGTTGAACGGCACGCTCGCGACCACCCGCTGGATCGTCGCCCTTCTCGAGACTCACCAGCGGGCCGACGGATCGGTCACGGTCCCCGAGGTCCTGCGCCCGTACCTCGGCGGGCTCGAGGTCATGGAGCCGGTCGCGTGAGTCGCGAGGCCGCCCTGCCCGAGACCGGCGACGTCGAGATCGCCGCGCAGCACGAGGCGGTCGACGTCGTCGAGCGCATCGCCGACGACGCACCCGTCGGGCGCATGCTCATCGCCCTCGACATCGACGGCACCGTGCTGCTCGAAGACGACACCCTCAGCCCCGGCGTGGTCGAGGCCGTCGCCGGCGCGCACGCGGCGGGCCACGAGGTCATGCTCGCCACCGGGCGCAGCTGGGACAGCACCCACCCGATCATGGAGCGCCTCGGCATCCAGCCCGAGTACGCGGTGTGCTCGAACGGCGCCATCGTCATGCGACGCGTCGGCGACGGCAACGCCGCGGTGTACGAACGCGCGCACGTCGAGACGTTCGACCCGACCCAGGTGCTCACGCTCCTGGGCGAGCACCTCTCGGGCGCCCACTTCCTGGTCGAACTCCCCGACGGCTCGCGATTGTTCACCGACTACCTCGACGACTGGAACCTGCAGGGCGCCAACAAGGTGAGTTTCGCCGAGCTGTCGAACCAGCCCGTGTGCCGCGTCGTCGTCGTCGCCCCCGAGCAGACCGATCAGGATTTCCTCGAGCTCGTCGAGCGCATCGGCCTCACCCAGGTCTCGTACGCGATCGGCTGGACGGCGTGGCTCGACATCGCGCCCCAGGGCGTCGACAAGTCCACCGCCCTCGAGTTGGTGCGCGGGTGGCTCGACATCCCGGCCGCACGGGTCCTCGTCATGGGCGACGGACGCAACGACATCGAGATGATGCAGTGGGCCGTGCGCAACGGCGGCCGGGCGATCGCGATGCACCAGGGGCCGCCCGAGGTGCACGCCGCGGCCGGTGAGGTGGGCCTGTCGGTGAGCGAGGGCGGCGTCGCCGCGATCCTCCGCGCGCTCTAGATCCCGCCTCGGAGGTTCCCGAGCCCGTCGACGGGTCCGGTCGCTCCACGCCCCGGGGCTCAGCGCCCCCACGCCTCCCGCACGGCCGCGCGCAGCATCCGCGTGTCGGCCGGGTCGAGATCGCGCCGGCTGCGAGCGAACGCCGCGCGGGCGGCATCGCGGAACACTCCGGCGCGCGCGGGAGCGGATGCCGCGAGCGAGGCGAGGCATTTCTGCAGGCGCACCTGCACCTCGACGTCGGCCGCGCCGTCGCGCGCCAGCGGACGGAAGGCGTCGTCGACGAGATCGGTGAGCATCGGGGCGGGGACCCAGACCCGCTCGTACGCCACGTCGGCGTCGGGTTCGGCCGCCAGCGCTCGGGCGAACACCCGCTGCAGCGAGGCGATGACCTCGATCGCCGTGCCCGGGTCGTTCGTCGCAGCCGACAGGGCGCGGCTGCCGATCTCGGTCAGGGCGATCACACCGAATCGGGGGTCCTGCTCGAACGTGCGGTGGTTCTCGATGCGGAACGCACGACGAAGGCCGGTGCGCACGGCATCGTCGACGGCGCCGGTCACGGACGCGAGCGGAACCCGGGCGTCGGCGATGCGACCGGGTGTCGCGCGTACGTGGACGTCGAGTCCGTGCCGACGGGCGAGGCGGTCGAGCGCGGCGACGTCGACGTGCGTGACGTAGCCGACCTTCTCGGCGTGGACGTGTACGGCATCCGGGGGCACGGCGACCGCCGGCCGCGCGCCGAGGGTGGGGGCGGCAGCGTGGAGCTCGAGCGAGGTGGTGGCGGCCCGTTCGACGCGGTCGATGACATCGGACATGCGCCCGAACGTCGACAGGTGCGAGATCCACCGCAGCAGGGTGAACACGACGATGCCGATGACGACGAGCGTGGCGACGAAGAGGATCGTGCGCCCCTGCGGCAGGTAGTAGCCGGTCGACAGCGCGACGATGCCCACGAGCGAGAAGGTGAACGCCCCGATGAACGTCGAGACGGCGTTCTGCGACGTCGGGTCGGCGATGAGCAGGGGCGTCGAGCGGGGCGTCGCCGTGGTCGTGGCCGCCGAGAACGCGGTGACCATCGCCGTGACCGAGAAGGTGCTGACGGTCAGCATCGCCGTGGCGATGATCTGCAGCAGCGATCCGACCGAGTTCTGCGCGAGGTCGATGCCGAACTCGAAGGGAAGCAGCGGCCCGAGGACGTTCGCGGCGAGGGCGACGACGACGGCGGTCAGCGTGAAGATCGCCGCGCGCACCCAGACCTGCCGCCCGAGACGGAGGAAGAAGGATGCCAGGGAGCCGCGGATCGTCATCGCCATGCGGTCGACGATATCCAGCGTTCGCCGCGGGCGACGGGGGATGGACGCCGGGGGAGCACGCCCGGGTGCACACGCTCGGTAGACTCGAACGACCGGGAGGGTTGTCCGAGCGGCCGATGGACCTGGTCTTGAAAACCAGTGGGCAGAGATGTCCCGTGGGTTCGAATCCCACACCCTCCGCCAGATGGTGCTTATTCGAACCCCGCCCAAATGAAAGTTTGGGCGGGGTTCTTCCTTGAATGCCTTCATCCCGTTGGAAGCTGAGGAGCACTGCGGACGGGCTCCAGCGACGCTCGGGTCGATTCCCCCACTCCCGGACCGGCACGAGTGCTCCGTCCGTCCCGGTGGCTGCCAGATCCGCTTCCTGCTGCAACGGGACTGGAATCACGGCGCGCTCTCGTTCCTCAGAGGCGAGCGTTGCATCATTCGACAGCAGCCCCGCGAAGAGCTCCTGGATCTCGCCGTCCTCGACTGAACCGTCCTGACCGATGAAGAGCTTCTGAAACAAGCCCTGGTTGAGTAGTCGGCGCTCTGCAGGGACGGCGTTGACATACTGCTCGTGGCAGAGCCGCGCCACTTCGAGTGCTCGATCAAGTTGCTCGTCCAGTTGTTCGAGCGCCTGCTCGGAGCTGGCAATCTGATGCTCGGTGGCGTCTACCTCGCGGGTGATCCGGTTCATCTTGCTCTTGAGGATGTCGAGTGGAACAGCTCCGGCGTAGTGAGCTTTCATGAGCGCGGACTGTTCGTTCTTCAGTGTCCGGTATCGTCGGCGCGCTTCATCGAGAGTGAAGCGCGCATCGGCCTGGCTGTTTGCGAGTTCCTCACGGACGACTCGTCGGATCGCCTCGATGCGTTCCGACGTGAAGTGAAGCTGTCGGTAAAAGGGGCGTGAGGAACGAATCGGTGACAACTTGACCTGTCACCAGTTCGTTCCTCACGCCCCGTTCCTCCAGTGCTCGGAGGATTTGTTCGCGCGAAGTAACCCAGACTCTCGGGTCAACACTACGAACGGCAGCCACGTCGTCTAGCGGAATCTCACACAAGTTCGCAACTCGAGAGTTCCCACAGCGCAGGGCGTGCTTGGTTAGCTCTACTCGTCGTAGAGTGCGCAATCCCGACGACCGGGAGGGCGGACTGTGAAGAACGGCTAAAAGGTCGCCGCTTTGATCGCTAAGCACAACGTCTCAGACTATTGGGTGTCCGCGCGGTCCGCGGCCGGGCCTGCCGGGGGCGGAGATGACTCGGACGCTGTGACGGCGTCACTCCGAGGCGAGGGCGTCCTAGCCTCGCAGTTACAGACGAACCTATCCGCCCGCTCTCTACGTCGACGACCAACCACAGCGAGGCCGCTGTCGCTAACCATATAGCCATCGACCCGCGCCGGATTTCCGCACGGTGTGGAGCTTCGGTAGCGTCGAGTCATGCCAAGTCACCCTCGTCTTCGAGAGGTACTCGACGCCAGCCAAGATCTTTCTGGCGGGCTGCTCAACGCAACGCTGCTGTTGACACTGCACCGGGACATTGAAAGCCTGCAAGGGGTAGACGGGCGTCGACTCGGGGGCTCGAAAAAGCAACATGCCCTTCGATGGGCAATATTCACGATGAGTTACGCCGCTCTGGAGGCGTTCTTTAACGATGTCTTGCGCGATCCCGCCAGCACACGACCGTTGCCCTTAAACCCCGACAAATTGCGGCAAGCAGGGGAGAGACACGGAGTCAAGCTCTTCACGAACGAGTGGGGTGTTCGGACGCGCACGCAAGTGCCCCTCGCCGGGAAGCGTTCGCGCTGGGTCGCTTACAACGGTACGCAGGCCCTCAAGGCGTACCTGGGTGACATGAAAAGCCTTCGAGACCTTTTGAACCATGGACAGGATCCGCGGAATGTATCGAACATTTCAGGCGCCCTGTGGCAACTCAAGCGAGGCGGGCATTCCATGCGCGTGATGGGCGCTGAGGGTTTTATACAGGCCGCTTGCGATCTCGCCGAGCAAACAGTTCTCGCATTCGGGGGGAGCGAGGAGAGTTTTCCAGCCTGGCCGGAGCCAGCACGGTCCGGCCTATCGGCTGAGCCACGACCGGCGTTGAAATTGCTGCCCTAACCGGCCGCGCCTATCAACGGTGCTCGAACAGCCAATCGAAGATCCCCCGCGCACTCGTGATGTCCTCAACGAAACGGCGTTCGTGTCCGTCGTCGTAGCTATGGTGTGTTTCCCGGCGAATGCCGATGGGATCGATAAAGGTGTCGACGATGGTTTCGACCCGCACGTATCGCCCGTCCGACCCAAATCCTGGGCTAGAGGCCTCCTTCTTGAACGACTTCCCACGGTACCGATCGTAAGTATCGATAAAATCAACTAGGCACTGAGCCTGATAATCCGACAGTCTGGTACCAGACACGTCGAGGTGCTGGCCGATATACGCCCGCACCCGCGCTTTCTCGCTGCGCTCCATCGTGCCATTCCTCCGTATTGGTCTCAGCGGTCCCACGGACAATGTTGCAAGAGCAGATTCATCATCCCAAAGCGTCGACCCTGCGACCGCGCGGTTGAGTCTGGCCACACCCTCCGTGGTCGGGCCGTCCGCGGTCAGCTACGCATGGGCAGCGGCGTGGGGCGATCGGCTCGTTAGAGATAGCGCCTGCACCGAGCGGCTCGAGGCTCGTCAGCGTGTCTGTAGCGAGCAGCCGACCCTTCGCCACCACCACCGTCGCTGGGTTGAGGTCGATGCCGGCGACCTCGATGCCTCTAGTAGCTGCGACGCCGAGAGTTGTGCCTGAACCCATCCATGGGTCGAGAACAGCGGCACCCTCTTGGACACCCAGCGCGTCACAGACGTCGGACACGAACCCGGGATCGAAGCCCGCGTAGTACCTGTACCACTTCGGACCCACCGGGCTTAGTTTCGGCGAGCGCACGAGATCCAGAGAACGCTCCAAGCCCGCTCCCTTTCGCATGCACGCCAGCGAGTCATCCTATCCTGACGCCGAGTTCGAAAATTTCGGCGAATGCGGCACTTCGATTCTGCTCGCTGGCCTGGCCTGCTCCTGGGGGCTCAATATCTGTTGGAGCATCCCCGTGT
This sequence comes from Microbacterium sp. CFBP 8801, assembly GCF_014839455.1. Taxonomy (NCBI): domain Bacteria; kingdom Bacillati; phylum Actinomycetota; class Actinomycetes; order Micrococcales; family Microbacteriaceae; genus Microbacterium; species Microbacterium sp. CFBP 8801. The sequence continues at coordinate 276,368 of NZ_JACYNU010000003.1, forward strand.
CTCGTTGGGCTCGCTGCTCGATCTTGAGCGCTGTGCGCGCAATCAGGGGGATGCTTGCGGCGGGTGGTGACCTGTAGGTTCTCCGTAGGGCCGGGCGCCGGTCGAGATCAACACCGCCCTCGCGTTTCGTGCCTGCGTGACCCAAGCCACGTAGGCCGGGCTGATTCGCGGGCGGGTGAGCGGGGGTCAGGGCCTTCGCGGAAAACGCGAGGGGGCAGCCGGATCATGACAGCTATCAAACGTGTCCTAAACCATCGACTCGTCGATACGTGGCGAATCAAGCTCGACCTCATCCCTATGAACCGCTTCGAGCGAGTCGCCACGGCGACCTCGCTAGAAGGGTTTCGCCACCTAATGTCGAGTCGTGATGCACTGGACATCATCCGGGACCAGGTCCCGCCCGCAAGAGACGACTCAACAGATTACTACGCTCCCTTAACTGGCCACCAGCGAATGCTCTTTCGGGCAACTAAAGCATTTTTCGATGAATTTTACTCAGCAATGTCAAGTTTGTCCGGGTTTGTCGCGCGGAACCACTCTGTTTTTGGTGTGAACTTTTCGGACAATGCTCGGTTTTTGGGCTGGGCGACCGAACAGTACGACCTTGATGAGGGGGTGGCGCGGGAACTGTCCCAAGCTCGCCTCTTCCGAGCGATGTTGGCGCATCCGCAGCAGTTTCCACCGTACGAGTGGGCGACCGTGTCTATCCCAAAATACGAGCTTCTGCACATCGTGCTTTACGGTCCCCTCGGTCGTGGTCAAAATCCTGTACCTCGAGGCGCCACAACGGATCATGTACTTGCGGAAAAAATGCCTGACTGGCAGTTCGATGCGCCGGATGAGGTCAGTGTCACCAACTCTCTCGGTAACGTCGCTGTTCAAATCTATGCGGACGTCTTGATGGAGAAGGCGCGTTCGTCGAGCTTTATTCAGGCTCGATCTAGGGAGGATTGGTTGGCTGCGTTAGCGCCCGAATCGGTTGACTTAGGGTGGGTTTCGAGGACAGATAGAAGTCTGTTCGATGACGATCATCTGCCGCCTGCAAGGTGAACCTCACCATGGAACCCATAGGTCCAATCGCAAGTGCATCTCCAGAGTGAGTCAGGGAGCCTCAGCCTCAGCCTCAGCCTGCGTGGCGGGAGGGTTGATCGTCCTTGAGCACTGTGAGGTCGATCTTTATGAGTCACCGCGCCGTCTGGACCTCACTGGTCGAGTCTGAAATGCGGAGTCATGTATGTGCTTGAAGATTTCGCGTGTCTGCGGATCATCCATGCCGCCAAGCTCAAGGCTCCACTCGCCACCCTCTTGCTGGAGAGTTCTGTGCAGGTACAGGTAGAAGAGGCTCACACCCGCAGGAAGCGTTGTGTAGGGGAAGGGTTCTTGGCCGTCCTGGGCTGCGTCGTCTAGGAACCACTTGACTGCGAAGTCGACGAGTTGTGTCTCTTCCGCTGCGAGCGCGCTCGCGACCTGGCCAGTCGATGTGAAGCCGACTCCGGTGAGCTCGTCCGCGCGACTGTCAGCGTACGAACCGGTCGCAGGGGCGATGGTAGCTCCAATCCCTGCGGCAATTGCTCGGTCCGCTCTCCCGACAATGCCACCGTCGGTCAGTACAAGCGCCAAGATTGAGTCACGATCGACGGGGACGTCACCGCCTTGGTCGATTGCCTCGCGGACACGTTCTACATGGTCTGCCACCTCGCGGCTAACCGCGTCAAACTCAGAATCGGCCGTTTCTAGAAGCCCGGCCAGCCTCGCGAACCGTCGCTTCAGCTGTGCCGGGATGCCGGAGGTGGACTTATATCCCAGGTCGTGCTCGATCTCGGCCCAGGCGTGTTGCAAGATCGATCTGATCTGAATCTCGAAGTACACGTCTCTGTATGGAGCCCACTCGGCGAACCCGGCCCGTACATCGTCGAGCTTTGCTACCAGGTGATAGGACAGGTAGCCGAATCGATCCGGATCCAAACCAGTCAACTTGTCGAGCGACCGCTCTTCGTCGACGTCGAAGTTCGCTCGAAGGACATCAACAACAGTGTCGACATCGCTAGCTAGGTAGGTAACGACTCGGACGCCGAGCATATCGTGGAGATCACCGTAGGTGCCGTACTTGCCGGAGCTGCCATCGATCTTTTTCGTTGCACTCACATTACTCTTCACACGGTGATTCACGCTCACGATTGTCAGGCCGACCGATGAGACGAGATCCCGAATGAGGCCCTCAATTTTGATGCCCATCGGCCCGAGGACTCCGGACAGTTTGTCGTAGTCAGCCGCGATTTTACGATCCACGCTCCGATGCTAGCGGTCGCCATTTGCCCTGGACCATGGCGAGTCAAACCTGGTCTTGCTGCGCAGGCGACGCCCCCGCGCAGATGGTGGCACATCGCGCGTCGACGATCCGTTGTGAACACGGGCACCTACCCCGAATTTGAACAGCGGAACGTCACGAGTCGTATCAATCAGATGTCTGTTTCGCGATCCGGGGCTAGATGTTGGAACGATCGCGCGCGGCCACCCACTGAAGTAACCGCTGGGTTTCCCACGAGGGGTTCGAAAGCCATCGCGCAGGTTCCGCCAGATGTGCGTTGTTCGAACCCCGCCCCAGCGAAAGCCTGGGCGGGGTTCTTCTCGCGGATCGCTCACGCAGAGGCGCTAGAATTCTGTACATGACCACCCTCTCTCTCGCCGACGCCCGGGCAAACCTGTCGAAGCTGGTCGAGTCGGCCGTCACGACGCACGAGCGCTTCGACGTCACCCGGAACGGTGACCGTGTCGCAGTGCTGCTCAGCGCTGATGACTACGACGCTCTCCTCGAGACGGTCGACATTCTCAGCCGCCCGGATGAGGTTGCGGCGGTGCGTGAGGGTCTCGCAGATCTCGCCTCCGGAGAGACGTCTTCTCTCGAAGACGTTCGGGCGGCGATGATCCGGCGCGGACGCCTGTCTTCGTGAACCCGGAGTACGACGTCGTCTTCACGCGGGCCGCCCGGCGCGCGCTCGAACACGACCTGCCCGAGAAGGTCGCCGCTGCGGCATTCGAGTTCATCGCGGGCGCTTTGCGCCAGAACCCGCGGCGAGTGGGCAAGCCGCTGCGAGAGCCGCTCGCGCCGCTGTACTCCGCTCGCCGTGGCGAGTATCGAGTCATTTACCTGATCGTCGACCAGCAGTTGGTGATCGAAATGGTGTCGATCGCGCACCGCCGTGATGCCTATCGCGGGTGATGTGCCTGGCGCCTCGCGACAGTCACGGCATTCTCAGCCGCGCGTCCCTAGTATTACTGCGACCTCCTGCCCTGCGGCGGAGTCGACGTGCTGCCGGGCCGGTGGCATCCGTTCGAGAGGACCCGAGTGAGCAAGACCACACCGCGCGGTCAGAAGACCATCGCGCGCCACGGCCGGCTGACGTCGCCGGGGCCGCTGGCGCAACTGTTCCGCGGCCTCGCCATCGTGCTCGCCGTGCTGCTGGTGTCGGGCGGTGCCGTCCTGGCCTACGCCGCGATCGACCTGACCCGCAGCTTCACCGCCGACGCGGTCGAGCTGAAGAACCAGCCGGCCGTGCCGCCGGACATCGGGGAGTTGAAGGGCGGGGTGAACATGCTGCTCATCGGCACCGATGAGTGCGAGCCCGAGTTCGCCCAGCTCTTCGGGGATCGGTGCACGGGCGACGACGCCGAGGGCAGCCTCAACGACGTCAACATGCTGGTGCACATCTCCGACGCCCCTCGTCGCGTGACCGTCATCTCGTTCCCCCGCGACCTGATGGTGCCGATCCCGGCGTGCACCGACAAAGACGGCTACGAGAACTCGGCCATGAGCAAGCAGCAGATCAACAGTGCGTTCTCGTACGGCGGGCTCTCGTGCGTCGTCGAGACGATCTCGCAGCTGAGCGGCCTCGAGATCCCGTTCGCCGCGAAGGTCAGCTTCGGCGGCGTCATCAACATCACCGACGCGATCGGCGGCGTCGACGTCTGCATCGCGAACGGCATCAAAGACCCCTACACCGGCATCGACTGGCCCGCCGGAACGCGCACGGTCGTCGGCCTCGACGCCCTGCAGTTCCTGCGCACCCGCCACGGTGTCGGCGACGGCGGCGACCTCGGGCGTATCTCGAACCAGCAGCAGTACATGTCGCGTCTCGCCAACAAACTGAAGAGCCAGGAGGTGCTGTCGAACCCGGCGACGCTGTACAAGCTCGCCTCGACCGCGCTGCGCAACGTCGACCCGTCGACCTCGCTGACCAACCCCCTCACGCTGGTGCAGATCGCCTCGGCCGTGAAGGACGTGCCGTTCAACGAGATCGTCTTCGTGCAGTACCCCACCTACACCGACCCGTCCGACGCGAACCGCGTGGTCCCCGACCGTGAAGACGCCGACACGCTGTGGGCCGCGCTCGCGGCGAACCAGCCGCTGCAGCTCTCGGGCAACCTCAGCGACGGCGACGGGGTGGTGGTCGACGAGAACGGCGCTCCGGCTCCGACCGAGACCGCAGCCCCCGCGCCCACCGACGGGACCGAGCCGACCCCGGCGCCGACGTCGGAGGCGATCGTGCTGCCCTCGGGCATCGCCGGGCAGACCGCCGCGCAGGCCACCTGCTCGAACGGCAACGTGCGCTGACCCCCGCCGCCCGGCATCCGGATCGTGGTTCGGATGCCGGGCGGCGACCGGTTAGTATGGACCGGTGTGTTCGTGCCGCAAGGCGTCGATCACCTGGAGACGTCGCATAGTCAGGCCTAGTGCACCACCCTGCTAAGGTGGAGTCCCCGTAAGGGGACCGAGGGTTCAAATCCCTCCGTCTCCGCCGAAAAAGCCCCGGTTCGCCGGGGCTTTTCGCATTCCCCGGCGTCGTCGCGGAGCACGGCCGTCAGGCGCCCCCGAACCTCTCGGTGCGCACCGCCGCGGGAGCGTGACCGTCGTCGACGAGCCAGCCGGCGACGGCCTCGACGAACGGCGTGGGCCCGCAGACGTAGACCCGGGGCCGCTGGGCGGCGGGGAAGACGGCTCGTCGCAGACCCTCGGCGGTGAGGCGTCCCGGCGGTGCCGAGACTCCCGGCGGGGCGGTGCGCGTGTAGACCAGGTCGAGGGGTAAGCCGCGATCGGCGAGCGCCTCGAGCTCGGGGCGGAAGAACACGTCGCCCGGCGAACGCACCGAGTACAGCAGTCGCAGCGGGGTGGTTTCGCCGCTTCGCGCGTGCGCCGCGGCCATCGCGTACAGCGGCACCACCCCCGACCCGCCCGCGATCAGCTGCACGGGGGCCGGGTCGTCGGAGGGACGCCACACGAAGAACGCCCCCAGCGGGCCGTGCAGCTCGATGCGGTCGCCGACGCGCAGATCGTGCACGAGGAAGGGCGACACCTCGCCGTCGGGGATCTCATCGACGGCGAGCGTCACGCGCGTCCCGTCTCCCGACGAGGCGAGCGAGTAGGAGCGCGACGCCTGGTAGCCGTCGGGTGCGGTGAGGCGCACATCGACGTGCGCCCCCGCGTCGTTGCCCGGCCACGTGGGCACCTCGAGTTCGAGGCGGCGGGCCGTGGTCGTCTCGGCTCGACTCTCGACGACGGTCGCGACGTGCCAGGCGGGGCGGCGGTTCACTCGTACCGTTCCTCGCGCCAGGGATCGCCGTGCGGGTGGTAGCCGTTCTGCTCCCAGAAGCCCGGCGAGTCGCGGGGCATGGTGACCAGGCCCTGCACCCACTTCGCGCTCTTCCAGAAGTACAGGTGGGGCACGAGCAGCCGGGCGGGGCCGCCGTGCTCGGCGGTGAGGGGTGCGCCCTCGGCCTCGAACGCGATCCAGCTCTTTCCGCCGAGCAGATCGTCGAGCGCCACATTGGTGGTGTACCCGCCGAACGAGTGCACCATCGCGAAGCGGTGCGCGGTCTCGACCTCGGCGAAGACGCGGTCGAGCGAGACGCCCCGCCACGCCATGTCGAGCTTCGTCCAGTGCGTGACGCAGTGGATGTCGACGGTGACGTCTTCGACCCCGAGGGCTTCGAGCTCGGCTCGGGTCCAGCGGTGCACGCCGTTCTCGGTGCCGATCACGAACTCCCACGCGTCGTCGGCGACGGTCGGCGTGGGCCCCGCCGAGAGCACGGGCCAGTCGGCCCCGAGTGTCTGCCCCGGGGGCAGCCGAGGATCGCGCTCGCGGCGCCGGCCCGAGAAACCGCGGGTGATGAACGACATGGGACTCCCTGCTGGTCGCGTCTGCTCACCCTAGCCAGGGCCGCCCCCCGGCCGACAGGGTCGCGATGCCGGGTGTCGCGGCAGGTCGGGCCCGGGGCGAAGCCGTGCGCACGGGGATCGGACGGCCGGTCTCGACGCGCGGCCGCGGACGTTCGCGAACCGGCCACACGGCGGGGGACCGTCTCGCGCCCGCTAACCTCGGGGCTGTGGGCCGTTCGCGCCCGCACCCTCGTACCCCCGGGAGAAACGTACATGTCGGTCGGTCTGCTCGCCGTCGTCGATGACATCCTCAGCGCCGCCATGCGCGCCAGCGCGAAGACCGCGGGAGTCGTCATCGACGACGCCGCCGTCACGCCGCAGTACGTGCAGGGTCTCACCCCCGCGCGCGAACTGCCCGTGGTGTGGAAGATCGCTCTCGGCAGCATCATCAACAAGTACGTGATCATCATCCCGATCGCGCTGCTGCTCACCGCGTTCGCGCCGTGGGTGCTTCCCTACCTGCTCATCATCGGCGGCGGGTTCCTGTGCTTCGAGGGCGCCGAGAAGGTGCTCGAGTGGTTCGGCGTGCATCACGGCGCACACGACGACGACGGTCCCCGCGACGAGAAGAAGCTCGTTCTGGGTGCGGTGCGCACCGACCTCATCCTCAGCACCGAGATCATGCTGATCGCGCTGTCGAGCCTCGACCCCGGCTTCGGCATCTGGATGACGCTGGGCGCCCTGCTGGTCATCGGCCTGGCCATGACGGTGGTCGTCTACGGCGCGGTCGCCCTGCTGGTGAAGGTCGACGACATCGGCCTGCGGCTGATGAAGAGCGCCTCACGCGGGGTGCGTCGCTTCGGCGTGCGGATCGTGGCATCCATGCCCGCGGTGTTCCGCGTGATCAGCGTCATCGGCACGGTCGCGATGCTGTGGGTCGGTGGGCACCTGGTGCTGCAGAACCTCTCCGAGACGCTGTGGGCCGGACCGTACGAGGTCGTGCACCTCGTGACCCACGCGATCGAGGCCGCCGGCCCCGTGATCGTCTGGATCGTCGAGACCGCGATGTCGGCGGTGTTCGGCCTGATCCTGGGGCTCATCATCGTCGGCATCATGACCGGGGTCACGCGCCTGGTGAAGCGCGACGCCCCCGCCGACGCCGCCCACTGACCCGCCCCGGCGGTCGCACGCTTGCGCGGTTCGCCGCGCGCGTGCCGCGGCAGCGACGGCTACGCGCGGGACTCGCCGGCGGTGACGGCGCGGACAATCCCGCCGATCAGCTCGGGCCAGAGCTCGGGGGCGATGAAGTGCCCCATGCCGGGGTGCACCTGCAGCTCGGCGCCGCGAAGCGCCGCGGCCATGTCGACCGCTGCGTTCCAGTGCAGCACGTCGTCGTCGCGGCCGTGGAAGACCAGGGCGGGAACGTCGAGGGCGCGGAGGGCCTCGAGCCGCTCGGGCGCGCGCAGCAACGCCGACCACTGCCGCGAGAAGCCCTCGGGGAAGTACCCGCGGTCGAACGCCTCGCCCGCCGCCCACGCGTTCCATTCGACGTCGAGCGGGTAGCGCTCGCCCGCGGTCGCGGAGGCGAAGGCGGCGGCCCCGGCGGTGATCTCGGCGCGCGAGTATCGCAGCGGAGCCCGCATGAGCTCGGGCCTCTCGTCGTGGAGCACGTAGCGGGCATCGCGCCCCGGGATGGTCGACAGCAGACCCAGGCTCCGGACCCTCTCGGGATGCCGGATCGCGGCCATCTGCGCCATCATCCCGCCCATCGAGTGCCCGACGAGGTGCGCCGCGTCGAGGCCGAGGTCGTCGAGCACGCGCACGACGTCGTCGCCCATCTCTTCGAGGCCGTACCCGCCGTCGATGTCGCCGGGTCCGCCGAAACGGGCCGAGAGCCCCACGTCGCGGTTGTCCATGCGCACGACGTGCAGACCCCGCTCGACCAGTCGGGCGACCAGGTCGACGTGCCAGGCGATGAGCTGCGCGCCGCCGCCGGCGATCAACACCACCGTCGGGTCGTCGGCGTCACCGGCGGTGTCGTAGAAGATCGCGGGGTCGGGGGTGAACGGCATCCGGGGTCCTTCGTTCGGGGTGCGAGCGACGATAGCCGCGTCAGCGACGCGGCGGTATGGGCGCAACGCCCATCGGGGCGAGGGCGGGAATGGATGCCGAGCCCGGGGCGTGCAGGTCGGCGGAGAGCTCCGCGGCGAGGGCGCGGGCCGCGGCCTCGAGGCCGGCGAGGCGCGGTTTGACGTTCTCGGTCGCGCCGACGATGCAGGCGGCGGCGGCGACCAGGCCCGCGGCGTCGCGCACGGGTGCGGAGATCGAGGTGATGCCGAACTCGTCGATGGACTCCATGGTCAGCACCCCGTCGGCGCGCACGCGCTCGACGCGTCCGGTGAACTGGGCGTACTCGGCGGCCCCGTGGCGGCGGGGGAAGAGCGCGCCCAGCTGATCGAGGGTGAAGTCCATCGCGAGGGTGGGTCCTCCGTCGGAGCCGACGAGCGGATGCGGCCGACCCAGCCAGGGCGCCATGATCAGGCCCTCGGCGAGGGGTTCGATGTGCTCGACCAGGGTGAAGCTGCGCATGCCCTTGAGCGCGGTGACGAAGACGCAGGCCTCGGCGCGGGCCGCGGTCGCGGCGGCACGGGCGGGGCCGGTGCGCGCGAGGAGGGGCTCGGTCGCTGCGCGATGCCAGGCGTGCAGGGCGAGGTCGAGATGCAGGCGGTCGGACTCGGCGTCGTGCGCGACCGTTCCCGCGCGGACGAGGGCGTCGACCACTCGACGCGCGCGGTCGGGGCGGAGTCGCGCGGCGGCCGCGATGCCCGCCACGGAGTCGGGGCCGTCGGCGAGGTGTTCGAGCACGCGCGTCGCCGCCTCGAGGGCGCGGGTCGGCTCGACGGCGGCGGCGTCCCCGCGGACGGGCCCGACGTGCGCCTCAGTCAGGGCCTGCTCGAACGCGCGCCGCGCATCGCCGAGGACGCGGCGCACGCGGGGGCGGGCGCGGGCGGCGCGATAGACCGGGAGGCTCACCGCGAGGGCGGCCACCGTCCGCCCGTCGGGTGTCGTGAGCCGGACGGCGATCTCGACCGCTCGGCCGAGCTGCGACTCGACGAGGCCATCGCCGCCGCGCGTGGCCCGCACGAGGGCGCGACGCTCGTCGGTGACGAGTTCGCCGAGGGTCACGGGCACGTGCAGAGTCCACCCCGAACCGACGGTCGCGAGCACGCGTGCCCCGCCCGTCTCGGGGGCCGCGAGGACGACCGTCTCGGTGGTCTCCTGCGCGATGCGGTGCAGCTCGAACCTCACGACCGGGGCGAGCGCCGCGGACGCCCGACCCGACAGGGCGAGGGCGCGGGATCCGACGCGGTAGCTGCCGTAGTCGTCGGCCCGGGCGAGCAGGCCGAGGTCGGCGAGCTCCGCGCACAGTCTCGACACGGTGCTGAGGCTCGCGCGTGCGCCGCGGGCGATCGACGACAGCGGAAGCGGCCGGGTGGGGTCGGGGCGCGCCGCGACCGCGCGCAGGGCGGCGATCGCGTGCTCGATCCTCGCGCTCATGGCATCCCTCCCGCCGCGATCGCAATCTCGACCGTGGCGTTTTGCATCTCACGGTGACCGTAACAGCCCCGCCGCGCGGGGTTCGAATAATGGCTGACATTCGCCGGGCACCCGACCGGCCCCTCGAAAGGACCCGCCATGGAGCAGTTCGACGTCGCCGTCGTCGGTCTCGGAGCCCTCGGCAGCGCCGCCGCGTACCACCTGGCCGGTCGGGGCGCGCGCACGGTCGCCTTCGAGCAGTTCGAGCTCGGGCACGTGCGCGGCGCCTCGCACGACACCTCGCGCATCGTGCGCACCTCGTACGGCTCGGCCGCGTACGTGCGCTTCGCGCAGGCGGCGTACCGCGAGTGGGCGGCGCTCGAGGCGGCCACGGGGGAGCGGCTGCTGAGCATCACCGGCGGCGTCGTCTTCATCCCCGACGGCGGCCCGTACGACGCCGCCGACTTCGCGCGGAGCCTGACCGACAACGACGTGCCGTTCGACCTGCTCGGCCCCGACGAGGTGCACGAGCGGTGGCCGCAGTTCTCGGTGCCCGCCGGTGTCACCACCGTCTACACGCCCGACTCGGGAATCGCCCACGCCGCCCGCACGGTCGCGACGCTGCAGATGCACGCTCGGGTGCGGGGAGCCGACCTGCGGGACCGCACGCGGGTCGACCGCCTCATCCCCGACGGCGACGGCGTGATCGTCTCGACCTCGTCCGGCGAGGTGCGCGCTCGCCGCGTCGTCGTGGCCGCCGACGCCTGGACGAACACGCTGCTCGAGCCGCTCGGCATCCGGATCCCGCTCGAGGTCATGCAGGAGCAGGTGAGCTACTTCGCCCCGCCCGAGCCCGAGGCGTTCGAGCGCGACCGGTTCCCCGTCTGGATCTGGGAGGACGAGCAGTGCTTCTACGGTTTCCCGACCTACGGCGAGCCCACCATCAAGGCGGCGCGCGACGTCTCGGAGGTGCACATGTCACCGGCGGAGCGCACGTTCGTCCCGTCGGAGGAGCGCACTGCCGAGCTGGCGGCGTTCCTCTCGGCGACGATCCCCGCGAGCGGCCCGGTGCTGCGCACCGTCACCTGCCAGTACGCGCTGACCCCCGACCGTCGCTTCATCATCGGCCCCCTCGTCGAGCAGCCCGACATCATCGTGGCGCTGGGCGCCGGCCACGCGTTCAAGTTCACCCCGGCGATCGGTCTGGCGCTGGCCGAGCTCGCGATGGGCGGCGACACCACCGACGACCTGTCGGCGTTCGCGGTCGACGCGACCGTCGCCCCGGCGATGTGAGGACCCCCGTGCAGATTCAGCGCCGCGGAGACGGCCACCACGATTGGACCCTCTACGAGGGGGAGGGGCGCGTGGGCATCGAGTGGTACTTCCCGGATGCCACGGCCCTCGGCGCCCAGGTGATGCTCTACCACCTGGCCCCCGGTGCCTCGGAGGGCGCGCACCGCCACCTCACCGGCGCCGCCGACAGCTGCTCGGCCGACAGCAGCGACGAGATGTACGTGGTCACCGCGGGCGAGATCGTCTTCACCGCCGACGGGGTCGACCGGGTGCTCAGGGCGGGAGATGGCGCGTACGCCCCGGCGGGCATGGTGCACGGCGTGCGCAATGCCTCGGACGCCCCGGCCGAGCTCGTGCTGATCTTCGGCCCGCCGACGACCGCCCGGTCGACGACCGCGCCGCCCGCCGCCCCGCCGACCACCGCCCCGCCGACCACCGCCCCGGAGGAGACGCCGTGAGACACGCCCCCGACTACGCCCTGACCGACCTCGACGCGGTGCGCGAGCTGGTGCGCGAGAACCCCTGGGCCACGCTGGTGAGTCATGTGCCCGGGCGGGGGCTCGTGGCATCCCACTATCCGGTGCTCGTCGACGACGCGGGCGACGGGTTCTCGATCGTGAGCCACGTGGGGCGCCCCGATGAGGCGCTGCACGAGCTCGGCGCGCACGAGGTGATGGTGGTGGTGTCGGGACCGAGCGGGTACGTCTCGCCCGGCTGGTACGACGTGTCGCCGGCCGTGCCGACCTGGAACTTCGTCGTCGCGCACCTGTACGGCACGCCCGAGCTGCTGAGCGACGACGAGAACCTCGCGGTGCTCGACTGGCTCGTCACGCACTTCGAGGCGCCCTTGCCGAACCGCTTCCTGATGCACCGGAGCCTCGAGAACACCGCGTACGCCGAGCGGATCGTGCACGGGACGGTCGGGTTCCGCCTACCCGTCGCACGGTTCGAGGCGAAGCAGAAGCTCAGCCAGGACAAGCCCGCCGCGGTCGTCGACCGCATCGTCGCGGCGCTGCGCGCTCCCGGCCCCTATGAGAACCCGGCCCTGGCCGGTCGGATGGATGCCATCCGCCAACGAGAGGAACGAGAAGAACGATGACCGGATTCGTAGGCGTGGATGCCATGGTGCGCTGGGTCGCGACGAACGGAGCCGAACGGCTCATGACCGACATGGTCGCGTACCTCGAGGCCGACTACCGTCGCTGGTCGTCGTTCGACAAGGTCGAGCGCATGGCCAGCCACACCCCGTTCGGGGTGATCGAGCTCATGCCCATCAGCGATCCCGACACGTACGCCTTCAAGTACGTGAACGGGCATCCCTTCAACCCCGGCCGCGGGTACCAGACCGTCACCGCGTTCGGCGTGCTCGCCGACGTGCACAACGGCTACCCGGTGTTCCTGTCGGAGATGACGCTGCTCACGGCGTTGCGCACCGCCGCGACCTCGGCCATGGTGGCGCGCCGACTGGCCCGCCCCGACCCGCGCACCATGGCGATGATCGGCGCGGGGAGTCAGGCGGAGTTCCAGGCCCTCGCGTTCCGCGGTGTGCTGGGCGTGGATCGTCTGCGCGTGTTCGACGTCGACCCCGCGGCAACCGCCAAGCTCGTGCGCAACCTCACCCCGCTCGGCTTCGACATCGAGGTGTGCGACTCGGCGGCCGAGGCCGCTCGCGGCGCCGACATCGTCACGACCTGCACCGCCGACAAGGCGGCGGCGACGGTGCTCAGCGATGCCGACGTGACAGCGGGAATGCACATCAACGCCATCGGCGGCGACTGCCCCGGTAAGACCGAGCTCGACCCCGCGATCCTGTCGCGCGGACCGGTGTTCGTGGAGTACGCCCCGCAGACCCGGATCGAGGGCGAGATCCAGCGGGTCGCCGCCGACTTCCCGGTGACGGAGTTCTGGGAGGTGCTCACCGACCGCGCGCCGGGGCGCACCTCCGACGACCAGGTGACCGTCTTCGACTCGGTCGGCTTCGCAATCGAGGACTTCTCGGCGCTGCGGTTCCTGCGCGACAGCGTCGCGGGCACCGAACTGGCGCTCGAGATCGACCTCGTGGCCGCCCCCGACGATCCGAAGGACCTCTTCGGCCTCGTCGGCGCCCCGGTGCCCGCTCTGTGAGCGCGCTCACCCTGCGCTCGGGCCGGCCGTACGGCGGCGAGCCCGTCGACGTCGTCGTGCGCGACGGCCTCATCGCCTCGATCGTCCCGGCCGGTTCCGCGCCGGCCGAGGGCGAGGTCGTCGAGCTCGACGGCCGCGCGATCGGTCCCGGCCTCTGGGACGCCCACGTGCACTTCTCGCAGTGGGTCATCTCGAGCCGCCGCGTCGACGTCGCCGGCACGCACAGCCCCGATGAGGTCGTGGATGCCGTGCGTCGGGCGCTCGTCGCCGGGGCGCCGCGCACCGACGGGGTGCTCGTCGGCTACGGCTACCGCGACGGGTTGTGGACCACTCCGACCACACTCCGACTCCTCGACGACGCGTTCCCCGACGTTCCGGTGGTGCTCGTCAGCGGCGACCTGCACGCCGGGTGGATGAACTCCCGCGGGGCCGAACGCCTCGGCCTCCGCCCCGACGCCAGCGGCGTCGCCGCCGAGTTCGAATGGATCGCCGCCCTGCAGCGGTTCCAGCAGGCGGCATCCATTCCGGTCGAGGCATATGGCGAGGTCGCCGACGCCGCTGCCCGGCGCGGTGTGGTCGGCATCGTCGACTACGAGAACGTCCCGAACTTCCTCGAGTGGCCCGAGCGGGTCGCCGCGGGCGTGCGTGCGCTGCGGGTCGACGCCTCGGTGTGGCCCGACCGACTCGAGCAGGCCATCGCCGCGGGCCTGCGGACGGGCGACCCGCTCGACGCCGACGGACTCGTCACCATGGGCCGGCTGAAGGTCGTCGTCGACGGCTCCCTCAACACGCGCACGGCGTGGTGCTGGGACCCGTACCCCGGTGCCGACCCCCTGCACGCCCACGCGTGCGGCGTGCAGAGCGTCTCGGTCGACGAGCTGCACCGACTGCTCCGACGCGCGAAGCAGGGCGGCATCCTCCCCGCCGTGCATGCCATCGGCGACCGCGCGAACGCCGAGGTGATCGGTGTGTTCGAGACCCTCGGCATGCCCGGCATCATCGAGCACGCGCAACTCGTGAGCGACGGCGATTTCGCCCGATTCCGCCGGGCGGGCCTCATCGCCAGCGTCCAGCCCGAGCACGCGATGGACGACCGCGACATCGCCGACCTGCACTGGTCGGGACGCACCGACCGGGCCTTCGCGTTCGGCTCTCTGCATCGGTCGGGCGCGGCCCTGCGCCTCGGCTCCGACGCCCCCGTCGCCCCGCTCGACCCGTGGCACGCGATCGCGTCGGCGACCTCGCGCAGCCGCGGCGACCGCGAGGCCTGGCATCCGGAACAACGCCTTCCGCTCGACGTCGCGCTGGCGGCGAGCAGCCGCAGCACCCTCGCCGTCGGGCAGCCGGCCGACCTCGTGGTGCTCGAACGCGACCCCTTCGCGTGCGACCGCGACGACCTGCGCGAGATGACCGTGGCGGCGACCCTTCTCGGCGGGCGGTTCACGCACCGGGCGATGTGACCGGGCTGTCGGGGGCGGCCGGCCGCCCCGGCGGGCCAGCCGTCGCGCCGGGGCCGTCGCGTGCGGACGCTCGACGATCCGGCGCGTGCGCGAGCGCGATCCCCGCGCCCGGTCGACGCGTTCCCGCCCGCGCGGAGCGTTCAGGCGTTCAGGACGAGCGTCTCTCCCGCACGAGCGCGCGAGACGCACGGGTAGATGATGCGGGACTCGTCGTCGACCGTCAGCGAATCGCGGTGGTCCACCGCCCCATCCAGCACGGGCACGGCGCACGAGCCGCAGACCCCGCGCAGGCAGGAGCCGTTCATCGGCACCCCGGCGCCCTGGAGCGACTCGAGCAGCGACCGGGTCGCGGGCACCTCGACGGTCACACCGGACCGGGCGGCGGTGGCGGTGAAGGCCTCGTTCGGCCCGAACTCCCGCTTCCGGGGCTCGAAACGCTCGAGATGGATGCCGGACCCCTCGGGCAGCATCGGGGTCAGCGCCCAGAGCGCGTCGACGAACGATGCCGGCCCGCACGCGTAGACGTCGGTGCCGGGGGCGATCCCGCCGACGACCGCGTCGAGGTCGAGACGCCCCCGCTCGCGGCTGACGTGGACGGTGGCGCGATCGCCGAGGGCGGCGATCTCGTCGGCGAAGGCGACGCCGTCGCGCTCCCGGGCGACGACGATCATCCTCCAGTCGGCGTCGAGGGCGGCGAGGTGACGGGCCATCGACAGGATCGGCGTGACACCGATCCCGGCGGCCAGCAGCAGGTACGCGGGGGTCTCGCCGAGCTCGAACAGATTGCGGGGCGGGCGGACCCAGACGGTGCTGCCCTCGCGCAGGAACGCGTGGATGTAGTGCGAGCCGCCGCGCGACAGTTCCTCGCGGCGCACGGCGATGCGGTACGACGCGGTGTCGGCGGGGTCGCCGCACAGCGAGTACTGCCGCTCGTGGCGCGTGATCAGCTGCAGGTCGATATGGGCGCCGGGATTCCAGGCGGGGAGGGGGGATCCATCGACGTTCTGCAGGCGGATGCTCACGATGTCGGGCGTCTGGCGGATGATCTGGCGGACCACCAGGGGCATCAGTCCCTCGCGGCTGCGCACCTCAGTACAACGCCCGGTAGGCGCCGGACATCGCCTCGTCGATGACGTCGCCGACCGCGGCATCCCATCCCGACGTGCTCGCCCAGATCTGGCCCGAGGTCGGCACCTGCGTGGCCAGGTCCTGCATGTCGGCGTCCCAGATCCCGCCGCGCAGCAGAGCGCGCCCGCAGTGCAGGTACACCTGCTCGATGCGCAGCACGATCGCGAGGTCGGGCACGGTGTGGTCCTGCTCGAGGGAGCGCAGCAGGGTGGGGTCGTCGGTGACGAACGCGGTGCCGTTGATGCGCAGCGTCTCGCTCATTCCCGGCACGAAGCACAGCAGGGCGGCGTGGCCGTTGTCGACGATGTTGCGCATCGAGTCGGCGATCTTGTTGCCGAGGCGGTCGGGAAGCACGACGGTGCGGTCGTCGATCGCCCGCACGAAACCGGGGTAGTCGCCGCGCGGCGAGCAGTCGCACGTTCCGTCGCGATCGGCGGTGGCGAGGGTGGCGAACGGCGAGTGGGCCAGGAAGCGCAGGCAGTTCTCATCGAGGTGGTCGGTGATCTTCTGCAGCGAGGGGCCCTCCGGCTCGCCCAGCGTGCCGCGGATGTCCTCGAGCCCGAGCGCGCGGAAATCGGTGGAGAGCATGTCACCGACGCTACCCCGGGGTCCCCCGAACCTCATCGTCGCCCGGGCACAGGATCACCGGGTCGAAGTGTGCCGTCGGCACAGCGGGCGCCGGGGTGATGGAGGGCCACCGCCCCACGCCGGCGCCGCGATCAGGCCCCGACGCCCTCCTCAGCGCCCCGAGCCCAGCAGGCGCACGCGGCACGCCAGCTCGACCGCGAAGCGGGTGTCGGGGTCGTCGAGGTCGACCCCGAGCAGCTCGCGCGCGCGTCGGATGCGATAGCCGACCGCATTGGGGTGCAGGTTCAGCTCGCGCCCGGCCTGCGCGAGCGAATGACGGTGGCCGAGGTACGACAGCAGCGTGCGCACGGCCGTCGTCGCCTTCTCGGGGCCCAGCACGTCGAGCGGGTGGAGGATGTCGTCGAGCAGGTTACGGCTCACCGGCGAGGCGTAGAAGTCGAGCAGCAGACGTCGGAGCCCGGTCACGTCGGTGAGCTCGATGGCATCCAGTCGACCGCCGGCGATGGCGGAGTCGGCGGCGACGCGCGCCTCGGCGGCCGACTGACGCAGACCCGCGGCTCCGGTCTGCGGGGTGCCGAGACCGACCGTGTACGTCCAGTCGTCGCCGATGAGACGGCGTGCCTGGGCCTGCACGCGCGACACGACGTCGCGTAGGCGCCGCTGGTGGTCGCCCGCACCGTGGTCCTCGCTGCTGACGACGAGGACGTCGTCCTGCAGGAAGGCGATGTGCCACAGCTCGGGGCGGTCCTCGATGAGCTGCAGGGTGAACAGCTCGAGCGCGGCCTCGACGAAGCGCGGGGCGCGCAGCCCCGGGTCGGTGCGGTGCTGCGGACGCATCCACGCCACGGCGTGCGAGAGCTGCAGGGGCAGACCGAGGCGTGCGGCCGGAGCGACGAACCCGTCGACGCGGCCGGCCTCGGCAAGGATCAACTCGACGATGAGGTCGGCGCGCGACTGGTTCGGGGCGAAGCGGTCCTGCAGGTGCCGCTGCATGGCCCGCGACACGAGCGAGGCCACGACCGGCAGGGCGACGGTGGCGGCGGGATCCGACGTCTCGGCGACCAGCCGGCCGATGGGCACTTCGCCCGCGAAGACGGCGTCGGCGTCGGTCCACGAGGTCGCCAGGTCTTCGCGCAGGCTCACCCGCACGCCCAGGGCGGTGCCCGCGGCGTCGAGGATCGCCGCCACCGCGTCTCCCTCGCCCGCAGCCGCGGCCTGCGTCGCCTTCTCGACCGCGAAGGCCGCGCGGGTCATCGACTCGGCCGCACCCCCGCTGATCACCCGGTCGATCGCCACGGCGAGGTCGGGAGCGGGCGCCGCGAGCGACACGAGCACGGGAACGCCGCCGCGCAGCGCCAGCACGGTCGCGGTCTCGGTCGCCGTGAAGCCCGCGGGCATGACGAGGCCCGCCAGCCCGCGCGCGCTGGCCTGGCGCAGGGCCACGTCGACGAGGTACGGCGCGGGCGGGTCGTCGCCGGCCACGACGGCCAAGGTGCCCGCGGTCAGGCCGGGCAGATCGGCGAGGGTCGACACGTCGACGCGTTCGATCGTCGCTCCCCCCTCGGGGCCGGCGGCGTGCGCGATGCCCAGGCGTTCGGTCTGAGCGAGAAGGTCGGAAGTGGTGAGCTGTGCCACCAGCACAATGTACGCCGATTCCCTGTCGGCTCACCACATTGTCGCCCGCGGGGACGGTGCTTAGTGTCGTGTCATGGCACTTCCGTCTCCCGTCACGCCGACCGCGGCCCGCGCCCCCGAGCACGTCACGGCCGACGACATCGCCGCGCTCGCCGCGGGTGCGGCGATCTTCGGCACGGGCGGCGGCGGCGCCGTCTACACCTCGCAACTGACGACCGAGCGCGCGATCCGCGAGCACGGGCCGGTGCGGCTGCTGAGCCTCGACGACCTCGGACCCGACGACGCCGTCATCATGATGAGCGGCATCGGCGCACCGACCGTCGGCATCGAGATGCTCTCGTCGGTGCAGCAGGTCGAGACCCTGCTGCGCGAGGCCGAACGCGTCGCCGGGCGCACGATCACCGCGATCATGCCCGCCGAGATCGGGGGCAGCAACGGCGTCTCGCCCGCCGGATGGGCCGCTCGCCTGGGCGTCGCCCTGCTGGATGCCGACGGCATGGGCCGCGCGTTCCCGGAGGCGACCATGATCTCCACCAACGTCGCCGGCGTCCCGTGCGAGTTCGCGGTGCTCAGCGACGTCGTCGGCAACGTCGTGACCCTGCGCACGGTCGACCTCGGCTGGCTCGAGCGGCACGCCCGCGCCGTCACGGTGGCCGCCGGGGGAATCTGCCTCGGCGCCCACTACCTGCTCACCGCCGAGACGGCCCGCGGAGCGGTCATCCCGGGCACGATCAGCACGGCCATCCGCGTCGGACGCGCGCTGCTCTCGGCCGCCGAGCCGGTGGCCGCCATCGCCGACGAGCTCGATGCCGACGTGCTCATCTCGGGCAAGATCGTCGACGTCTCGCGCCGCACCGAGGGCGGGTTCGTGCGCGGCTCCATCACGATCGCCGGGATCGGCGACGACCGCGGGCGCCTGCAGCGCGTCGAGCTGCGCAACGAGAACCTCGTGGTGCTCGAAGACGGCGAGGTGCTGGCGACCGTGCCCGACCTCATCACCGTCGTCGACCTCGAGACCGGTCACGCCATCTCGACCGAGATGCTGCGTTACGGCCAGCGCGTGTCGGTGCTGGCCTGGGCGTGCGACCCCCTGTGGCGCACCGAGCGCGGCCTCGAGATCGCCGGCCCCCGCGCCTTCGGCTACGACCTGCCCTACGTCCCCTTCGAGCGGAAGGACGCGCGATGATCGCCGTTCGCGACCTGTCCATCGGCGTCGACGTCGGCGGCACCAACACCGACGCGGTCGTCGTGGATGCCACGGGGTCGGTGATCGCCTGGACGAAGCAGCCGACCACGGCCGACGTCATCGGCGGCATCCGTGCCGGTATCGCCGCCGTGCTCGCGCAGCTCGCCGAGGACCGCGACCGTGTGTCGCGCGTCATGCTCGGCACCACCCACGCGACCAACGCGATCGTGGCCCGTCGGGGCCTGGACCGCGTCGCGCTCGTGCGGCTCGGGGCTCCCGCGGCCACCGAGTGGCCGCCGCTGACGGGCTGGCCGACCGACCTCAGCACCCAGGTGCTGGCGGGGGCGGCCATGCTCGGCGGCGGGCACATGGTCGACGGCACGCCCATCTCGCCGCTCGATCGCGACGGTATCCGGCGGTTCCTCGACGGCCTCGACGGGCGGTTCGACAGCGTGGCGGTGTGCGGGATCTTCGCGCCCTCCTCTCCCGAGCAGGAGCGCGACGTCGAGCAGCTCGTGCACGACCACATCGGCGAGAACGTGCCGGTGTTCCTCAGCCAGGACATCGGTCCTGACGGATTGCTCGAGCGCGAGAACGCCACGGTGCTCAACGCGGCCCTGCGCGGCGTCGCGAGCGAGGTGACCCGCGCCCTCGTCGACGTCGTCGCCGAGGAGGGTCTCGACGTCTCGACCTTCTTCGCGCAGAACGACGGCACCCTGATGTCGCTCGACTACGCCGTGCGCTACCCGGTGCTGACCATCGGGTCGGGGCCGGCGAACTCCCTCCGCGGAGCCGCCTTCCTCTCGGGCGCCCAGAACGCCATCGTCGTCGACGTCGGCGGCACCACGAGCGACCTCGGCGTGCTCGTCGACGGATTCCCCCGCGAATCGACCCTGCCCCGCGACATCGGCGGCGTGCGCACCAACTTCCGCATGCCCGACATCCTCAGCCTCGGCATCGGCGGGGGCACGATCATCGACCCCCGCACCGGCGCCGTCGGCCCGGGATCGGTGGGGTACCGCATCGCCGAAGAGGGACTGCTGTTCGGCGGCTCCACCCCGACGCTCACCGATGCCGCCGCGGCCGCGGGGCACGGCATCCGGGGTCGTTCGCTCCCCCCGCTGTCGGCGGGTCACCGCGACATGCTGGCCCGCGCCCTCGCCCACGCGCACGAACGCATCGAGGAGGCCGTCGAACGGCTGTCGCTCGGCCGCGTCGACCTGCCGCTGATCGTCGTCGGCGGCGGCGCCCAACTCGTTCCCGACGATCTGCCGGGGGCCGGTGACGTGCTCCGCCCCGACCGGGCCGACGTCGCCAACGCCGTCGGAGCGGCCATCTCGCTCGCCGGGGGCCGCGCCGACCAGATCTCCGACGCCGAAGACCGGGATGCCGCGATCGCGGCCGCCTCGGAAGCGGCGATCGCGAAGGCCATCCAGGCGGGGGCCGATCCCCTCGCGGTCGAGATCGTCGACGTCCTCGAGACGTCGCTGTCGTACACGACCCGCCCCACCCTCAAGGTCTCGGTCAAAGCCGCCGGCCCCCTGAGCCATCTCGCCGCACCCATCCCCGCGCGCTGACACCTGCACCACCCCTGCACCACCGTCGCTTCCCCCGAATCAAGGAGCATGGCAATGAAACGCAGCACTCTCGCCCCGGCCGCGGCCGGGGTCGTCCTTCTCGCATTGACACTGGCGTCGTGCGCGGCGCCCTCCGACAGCACCGGGGGAGGGGGCTCGGTCGTCTCGGGCGGCACGTTCGTCAAGGCGATCAGCGACGACCCGGGCGACCTCGACCCGATGAAGGCCGTCTCGCCCGACACCTTCGACGTCGTCACCATCGCCTACGAGTCGCTCATCTACGTCACCCCCGACGGCGAGTACGAACCCTGGCTCGCCGAGAGCTGGACCGACGAGGGCACCTCGGCCACGTTCACGCTGAAGGACGGCATCACCTGCGCCGACGGCTCGGAATTCACCGCGCAGACCGTCGCCGACAACCTCAACTACAACGCCGATCCCGCCAACGCGACCTTCTCGTACGGCACCGTCATCACCGAGGCCGTGTCGGCCACGGCCGAGGGCAACGTCGTCACCGTGACCAGCACGGTCAACGACCCGTTCCTGGCCGTCAACCTCGGCACGATCATGATGGTGTGCGACGCCGGTCTGGCCGACGTCGCCTCGCTGTCGGACACCACGAACGGCACGGGCATGTTCCAGCTGAGCGAGGCGCGCGCCGGCGACGCGTACGTCTTCACCCAGCGCGACGGCTACACGTGGGGCCCGTACGGCGTCACGAACGAGACCGAGGGGCTGCCCGAGACCATCGAGGCGCGCATCGTGTCCGACCAGAGCACCGTGACCAACCTGCTGCTCTCGGGCGAGCTGAACTCCGGCGTGGTCACCGGCCCCGACCAGGACCGCCTCGAGGGAGCGGGCATCACCTACGCGGGCGTGCGCAACCCGGTCGGTCAGATCCTGTTCAACGAGCGCGAGGGCCGGCCCTTCTCCGACCCGCTCGTGCGCGAGGCCCTCTCGACCGCGATCAATCGCGACGAGGTCGGCCCGGTCATCGCCGGCGCCACGGGTCTGCCCTCCAGCGGGCTCGTCATGAAGACGCCGCTGCTGTGCGTGCAGGACCCGCCCAGCTGGAGCCTGCCGGCCACCGACCTCGATCGCGCCGGCGAACTGCTCGACGAAGCCGGCTGGACCCTCGGCAGCGACGGCATCCGTCAGAAGAACGGACAGCCGCTGAACGTGAAGTTCATCTACGACGCCCCCACCGCCTCGCACGCTCCGGCCGCCGAACTCGTCAAAGAGACGTGGGACTCGCTCGGCGTGGTCACCGAGCTGTCGGCCAACGACGCCGCGGCCTGGTCCGACCAGCTCTACACGAGCTTCGACTGGGACACCGGGTGGGTGCAGATCGGGCCGGGAAGCCCCGTCGTGCTCGACCTCTTCTTCGGCGGAGCGACTCCCGACCAGGGCGGCTTGAACTTCATGTTCGTCGACAACCCCGAGTACAACGCCCTGGCCACCCAGGCCAAGACCGCCACCCCCGACGCCGCGTGCGGACTGTGGCAGCAGGCCGAGAAGGAGCTCATCGAGCGCTTCGACACCTTCCCGGTGATCGACAACATCCTGCCGAATTACATGAGCGGCGCGACGTTCGAGCAGCCGAACTTCCTCAACCCCACCTCGATCCGGATGCAGGGCTGATCCCATGACCGCCACCCCTCCGCCCGTCGTCGCCGACCTGGCCGGCGCCCCCACCGCCGCCCTGGCGGTGCGGGCGGAGGGGCGCGGCCGCGGTCCGCGGCTCTCTCCTCGCGCGGCGTTCCTCGTGCGACGACTGGGGCGACTGCTCGTCTCGCTCGTCGTCGTCGTCGTCGCGTCGTTCTTCCTCATCCACCTCGTGCCGGGCGATCCCGTGCGGGCGGCCCTCGGCATCCAGGCCTCGCCCGAACTGGTCGCGGCCACCCGTGCCGAGCTCGGTCTCGACAAGCCGCTGCCGCAGCAGTTCTTCGACTACGTCGCGCACCTGCTGCGCGGCGACTTCGGGGAGTCGATCCGCACCGGCCGGTCGGTCTCCGAGACCATCGGTCAACGTTTCCCGGCGACCGTCACCCTGGGGGTGCTGAGCTTCCTGCTCGCCCTGGTCGCCGCGGTCCCGATCGGCATCGGCGCCGCCGTCGCCCTGCAGCGTCCGGGTCGCAAGGTCGCCGACGCGCTCATCTCGGGCGTGTTGGGCATGCTCATCGCGGTGCCCGGCTTCCTGCTCGCCGTCGGGCTCATCGCCCTCTTCGCCGTGCAGCTCAAATGGCTCCCCGCGGCCGGATGGGGGAAGCCCGAGGATGCCGTGCTGCCGGTGCTCGCGCTTGCCCTCGGGCCCCTCGCCTACCTCGCCCGCATCGTGCAGGTCGAGATGTCGGGTGTGCTGGGGGCGACCTACATGACCACCGCGCGGGCGAAGCGTCTTCCGGGGCGGCTCGTCTACCTGCGCCACGCGCTGCCGAACATCATCACCGCCTCGCTCACGGTGAGCGGGCTCCTGCTGAGCGGCATGATCGCCGGCACCGTGCTGATCGAGACGGTGTTCGCGATCCCCGGGATGGGCGGGGTCATGGTCCCGGCGGTCGGGGCGAAGGACTACCCGATCGTGCAGGGGCTCGTCGTGGTCTACGCGCTCATCATCCTCGGCGTGAACCTCGTCGTCGATCTCATCCTGGTGACCGTCGACCCGCGGTCCTCGATCACGGAGGGCTGACCCATGACCTGGCGCTCACGACTGCTGTCTCCGGCCGGCATCGCCGCTCTTGTCGGCGTGCTGCTGTTCCTGTTCCTCGCGACCGCGGGACCCACGCTCTTCCTCGCCGCGGCCGAGACCTCGAACGTCCCCGCGCGGTTGCTGCCGCCGAGCCTCGCGCACCCGTTCGGCACCGACGACCTCGGCCGCGACATCTTCGCGCGCGTGCTCGTCGCCGCCCGCATCTCGCTGCTGTTGACCCTGGGTGCCACGGTGGTCTCCACGGTCGGCGGCATCGCCTACGGCCTCATCGCCGTGATCCTGCCGCGGCACGCGCGTCGACTGGCCACCGGCCTGCTCGACGTGCTCCTCGCCTTTCCCTGGCTGCTGATGGTGCTGTTCTTCACCGTCATCTGGGGCGCGAGCGCCGTGACGGCGATGCTCGCGATCGGTATCTCGGGCATCCCCTTCATGGCGCGTCTGGTCTACAACCTGGCGTCGTCGGTTTCGGGCCGCGACTACGTGCGGGCCGCCCGCGTCGTCGGCGTCGGGCCGTTCGGCATTCTGGTGCGCCACATCCTGCCCAACATCGCCAACCCGCTGTTCGTCAACGCCGCGGCCACGGCCAGCGTGACGCTGCTGTCGTTCGCGGGGCTGTCGTTCCTGGGTCTCGGTGTGCAGGCGCCCGAGTACGACTGGGGGCGACTGCTGCAGGACGGCATCACCCGCATCTACGTCAACCCGCTCGCCGCCATCGGCCCCGGCATCGCCGTGGTGCTCGCGGGCCTGGTGTTCACCTTCGTCAGCGAGGCGCTCGGCGACGCGCGCGGCGGGGGCCGAGCGGCCGTGGCCCGACGTGCCCTCGGCGCGGTGGCCCCGCTGCGTCGCTCCGGGGTCGGCGCCGCCCCCGCACGACCGGCGGCGACGGCGGGTGAACCCGTCGCCGAGATCGCCGACCTGCGCATCGCGTTCGCCACCCCCGACGGCGGCGAGGTCGAGCGCGTGCGCGGCGTCGGGCTGCGCATCCTCCCGGGCGAGGTCGTGGGCATCGTGGGCGAGTCGGGCTCGGGCAAGTCGCTCACGGCCATGGCCCTCGCGGGTCTGCTCGGCACCGATGCGCGCATCACGACGAGCGCCCACACCTTCGACGGCATCGACATGACGCGCCCGCTCACCGCGGCCGATCGTTCCACGCTCGGTGTGGAGCTCGGCATGGTGTTCCAGGACCCGCTCACCTCGTTGAACCCCGCGCTGACGATCGGCCGCCAGCTCACCGAGGTTCCCGAGGTGCACCTGAAGATGTCGCGCGCCGATGCCCGCGCGCACGCGGCCGCCGCGCTCGAGGCCGTCGGGATCGCCGACGCGAAGCGGCGCCTGTCGCAGTACCCGCACCAGTTCAGCGGCGGGATGCGCCAGCGCGCGATGATCGGTCAGGCCCTCACCGGCCGACCGAAGCTCATCATCGCCGATGAGCCCACCACCGCCCTCGACGTCACCGTCCAGCGACAGGTGATGGGCGTGCTCCGCCGGGCACAGCGCGACACGGGCGCGGCGATCGTCTTCATCTCGCACGACATCGCGCTCGTCTCGGCGTTCTGCGATCGCGTCCTCGTCATGAAGGACGGCCTGATCGTCGAGGAGCTCGACGCCCAGCGCATCCGCGACGATGCCACCCACCCGTACTCGCGCGCGCTGATCGCGTGCCTGCCCGACATGACGTCCGACCGCACGCGCCCCCTTCCGGTCATCCCGCCGGAACTGGCCGCCGCTGCCCTCGCCGAGGAGGTGGGGGTGTGAACGCCCTCGAGATCGACCGCCTGTCCGTCCGATACGGCCGGGTTACTGTCGTCGACGACGTCTCGCTCGTCGTCCCCGCGGGACGGACGCTGGGCCTCGTGGGCGAATCGGGGTCGGGCAAGAGCACGATCGCCGCGGCCGCGGTGGGCCTCGTGCCGCCCGCCGCCGGAGAGGTGCGCGTCGGCGGGGTCGTGGCATCCGGTCGGGGAATGGACGCACGCGAGGCGCGTCGCCGTCTGCAGCTCGTGTTCCAGGACCCGTTCTCGGCGCTGGATCCGCGCATGAGCATCGGCGATTCGATCGCCGAGGCCTTCCGCGCGAGCGGGAGGTCCTTCTCGCGCGATGCCCGCGTCGCGCGGGTGCGGGAGCTGCTCGGGCTCGTGCACCTCGATCCCGACCGCGCCGGCGACCTGCCCGCCGCGTTCTCGGGCGGCCAGCGGCAGCGCGTCACGATCGCCCGCGCTCTCGCGGGCGAGCCGAGCGTGCTCATCGCCGACGAGGTGACCAGTGCCCTCGACGTGTCGGTGCAGGGCTCGGTGCTCAACCTGCTGCGCGAGCTGCAGGAGCGCTTCGGCCTGTCGATGCTCTTCATCTCGCACAACCTGGCCGTCGTCCGCTACGTCAGCGACGAGATCGCCGTCATGCGTCACGGGCGCATCGTCGAGTCGGGCCCCACCGAGCAGCTGCTGGCCGCGCCCACCGAGAGGTACACCCTCGACCTGCTCGACGCGGTGCCGGTGCTCGGCGTGCGGATGACGACGGACTGAGCGATCCCGTGATCCACCCCGACCGGTCCGCGGACGCCGTCGGCAGCGAGGTCGAGGGACTGCGTCGCCGGGCCGGCGAGCTCGCGGCCCTCTACGCCAGCGCGCGCGAGCTGGCCGCGATGCGCGACGCCGACGCCGTTCTCGAGCGTCTCGTCGAGCGGGCGCAGGAGCTGCTCGCCGCCGACGTCGCCTACCTGTCGGAGTTCGACGGCGTCGATGGGGCGCTGCGCGTGCGCGCGACCCGCGGGGCGGTGACGGGCGCACTGCGCGACCTCGAGGTCCCTCCGGGGCGCGGCCTGGTGAGCGCGATCGCCGAGACCCGGCTGCCCCGGGCGGTGCGGCGGTACGACGCCGTCGCCCCCGAGCGGCACGCCTCGGGCATCGACGCCGCGGTCGAGGCCGAGGGGATCGTGTCGCTGCTGGGCGTTCCCCTGCTCTCGGACTCCGCCGTGCTGGGGGTGCTCTTCGTCGCCGAACGGCACGAGCGCGCCTACACCCCCGACGACATCGCGCTGCTGGCCGCCCTCGCCGCCCACGCGTCGGTGGTGCTGCAGACGGCGGCGGCGCTCGCCGATGCCCGCACGCAGGCGCTGCGCGCCGAGGCGGCGGTGGCCGAGCTGACCGCGCACGTCGCCGCGCGCGACCGCGCCAACCGCGTGCATCGCGAGCTCGTCGACGCGGTGCTGGCCGGCGGCGGACTGGCGCCCGTGGCCGCCACGCTGTCGACGGCGTTGCAGGCGGCCGTGACGATCGTCGACGCCGCGGGGGGCGTGCGCGCGGGGGCCGACGACGCGGCGACCCCGACGGCGGCGGTGCAGCGCGCGCTCGACGACAGCCGCGCCGAGGGAAGACCCATCCGGCTCCCGGATGCCGGGATCGTCAGCGCCGTCGTCGCCGGCGGTCGGGTGTTCGGGGCGATCGTCGTGGGCCCTCCGGCACGATCGCTCGACGAGGTCGACCTGCGCACCGTCGAGCGGGCGGGGCAGGTGGCGGCGCTGCTCGCCCTGTCGGAGGAGGCCGTCGCCGAGGCCGGGCACCGGCAGCGCTCCGACCTGCTGCTCGATCTGGTCACGGCCTCGCCGCAGCGTCGCGCCGACGTCGCGGCGGCCGCGCGGCGCGCGGGGATCGACGAGACGGCCGTGGGGGCGGTGACGGCGTTCGCCGTGCCGGCGGAGCGTCGTCCCGAGATCGCCCGCGTGGTGGCCCGCCGGCTGGGGCCCGCCGCCCTCGTCGGTGAGCTCGACGGCCTGGTGCTGGCCGCCCACGGCGATCCCCTCGACCCCGCCTCGTACGAGGCGGTGCGCTCCCTCGTCGACACCGAGGTGCTGGCCGTGACCGTGCGCGTCGAGTCGGGAGCCCTCGTGCGGGCGGCCGCCGACGTGCGTTCCGCCCTCTCCCTCGCCCAGGCCCTGGGTATCGACGACGCGCGGGTCCCCGCCGTCGACCTGCTGCCGTACGCGGCGACCATCGGTGCCGACCGGCGGGTGCTCGACGCCTTCCTCGACACGATGCTCGGCGCCGTCCGGCGGCACGACGCGTCCCGCGGCAGCGATCTGCTCGCGACCCTGCGGGCCTTCGTGCGCCACGGCGCCAGCCCCACGCGCACGGCGCGGGCCCTCACCTTCCACACGAACACGATCCTCCAGCGCCTCGAGAAGCTCGACGCGCTGCTGGGCGAGGGGTGGCGCGACGACGAGCGCTTCTTCCGCCTGTCGACGGCGGTCCGCCTCGACGAACTGCGCGAGCGGCTGGGGTCGCGCGGCGATGGGTGATCGACGCAGTGGGGGAGTCATCCGGTGTGTCGGCGGTCCATATGCCGCCACCGGGTCTCGATTTAGCGTCGAAGGGACGCCGCGGTCGACGCGGCGGCATCCCGCCCGCGAAGGAGCCCCCGTGACCACGAACAGCCGCCTCCCGGGCCTCCGCGACCACGAGCCGCTCGATCGACGCGCGCGCGTCGCCGAGGCCGCCGGTCTGTCGGCCGACGACCTCGCGGCCCTCGATCCCCGCGACGGCCTGTCGTTGTCGCAGGCCGACCACCTCGTCGAGAACGTGGTGGGGCTCATCGGCATCCCGGTCGGAGTCGCCACGAACTTCCGCGTCGACGGCGTCGACCGGCTCGTGCCGATGGCCACCGAAGAGCCCTCCGTGGTCGCGGCTGCCTCGAACGCCGCGCGCATCGCCCGCGAGACGGGCGGTTTCTTCACCTCGTCCACCGGCGACGTGATGATCGCCCAGGTGCAGGTGCTCGACGCCGTCGATCCCGAGGGGACGTGCCTGCGCCTGCTCGAGGCGCGCGACGAGCTGCTCGCCCTGGCCGACGCGCAGGACCCCATGCTCGTCTCGCTCGGCGGGGGAGCGGTCGACGTGTCGGTGCGCACCCTCGCCACCCGCGCCGGGGTGCAGGTCATCCTGCACCTGCACGTCGACGTGCGCGACGCCATGGGCGCCAACGCCGTGAACACGATGGCCGAGGCC
The DNA here is from genome assembly GCF_014839455.1 of Microbacterium sp. CFBP 8801. Classification (NCBI taxonomy): domain Bacteria; kingdom Bacillati; phylum Actinomycetota; class Actinomycetes; order Micrococcales; family Microbacteriaceae; genus Microbacterium; species Microbacterium sp. CFBP 8801. The sequence continues at coordinate 304,760 of NZ_JACYNU010000003.1, forward strand.
CTCGCCCCCCGGATCGCCGAGATCGCCGGAGCCCGCACGCTGCTGCGCATCCTCACCAACAAGGCCGAGCTGCGTCTCACGCGCGCTCGCGCGGTCTTCCCGGCCGACCTGCTCGGCGGGCCGCGCGTCGTGGCCGACATCGTGGCGGCGAGCGCGTTCGCCGAGGCCGACGCGTACCGCGCCGCCACGCACAACAAGGGCATCATGAACGGCATCTCGGCGGTCGTGCTCGCCACCGGCAACGACACCCGGGCGGTGGAGGCCGGATGCCATTCGCACGCCGCTCGCAGTGGCGCGTACCGCGCCCTCTCGAGCTTCGAGCAGAACGCCGACGGTGACCTGGTGGGCACCCTCGAGGTGCCGCTCGCGGTGGGGCTCGTCGGGGGAGCGACGCGCGCGCACCCCGCCGCCCGTGCCGCCGTGCAGTTGCTGGGTGTCGGCTCGGCGCGCGAGCTCGCCGCCGCCATCGCGGCGGTGGGGCTCGCCCAGAACCTCGCCGCGTGCCGCGCGCTCGCCGCCGAGGGCATCCAGCGCGGTCACATGACGCTGCACGCCCGCACGATCGCCGCGAGCGCGGGGGCGGCCGTCGACGAGATCGCGGCCGTCGCCGCCCGCATCGTCGCCGAGGGTCGCATCCGCGTCGAGGACGCACGCGAGGTGCTCGCCGAGCTGCGCGAAGCCTCATCGTGACGGGCCTCGTGCCCCGCCCGTTCCCCCGTGTCGTCGCCCGCGCGGGAATGCCGGCCGAGGTCACCGTCTACGAGGTGGGTCCCCGCGACGGTCTGCAGGCCGAGACCGATGTCGTTCCCACGGCGGTCAAGGCGGAGCTCTGCCGACGCCTGTACGCCGCGGGCGTCACGGCGCTGGAGCTGACCAGCTTCGTCCCGCCCGCGTGGATCCCGCAGCTCGCCGACGCGCGCCCCCTTGTCGCCTCCGTCGCCGTCCCCGCCGCGAGCCGCGCGGTGGCCCTCGTACCCAATCGCCGCGGCCTCGACGACGCCCTCGCCGCCGGGATCCGCGAGGTCGCCGTCGTCGTGAGCGCCACCGAATCCTTCGCCCGCGCCAACCTCAACACCGACCGCGCCGGGGCGGTGTCCCGGGCGACCGACGTCGTCGCGGCCGCCCGGGCCGAGGGGGTCCCGGTGCGCGGCTACGTCTCCATGGCGTTCGGCGACCCGTGGGAGGGCGACGTCGACCTCGCCGCCGTGGTCGACGCGGCCTCCGCGTTGCACGATTCCGGATGCCGCACCCTCGCCCTGGGCGACACGATCGGGGTCGCCACGGCGGGACACGTCGAGGCGGTCATCGAGGCGGTGGCGGGTACCGGCATCCCGCGCTCCGCCCTCGCCCTGCACCTGCACGACACCTACGGTCAGGCCCTCGCGAACGTCCTCGCGGGGGTGGAGAACGGGGTGACCGAGTTCGACTCGTCGGTCGGCGGCCTCGGCCGCTGCCCCTACGCCCCCGGCGCCACCGGCAACCTCGCCACCGAAGACCTGGTGTGGATGCTCGAGGGCCTCGGCATCCGCACCGGTCTCGACCTGGTCGCCCTCGCCCGCACGAGCGCGTGGCTCGCGGGCGTCCGCGGGCGCCCGCACGTCTCCCGCGTCGCGGCCGCGCTCACCCGCACCGCCCCCGTCCCCCTGGAGGAGACCCCCGCATGAGCATTCCCCTGGCCCCCGGATCCGGCTCGCTCGCGGGCGTGGTCGTGCTCGACCTGTCGCGCGTGCTCGCCGGACCCTACGCCGCGCAGACGCTCGCCGACCTCGGCGCGACGGTCATCAAGATCGAGAACCCCCGCGATCCCGACGTGTCCCGCGGCTTCCCGCCGTACCTCACGCACGGCGTCGAGGAGTTCAGCGCCTATTACGCGCAGTACAACCGCGGCAAGCTCGGCGTCGGCCTCGACCTCGCCGCTCCGGGCGGCACCGAGACGCTCCTCGACCTCGTGCGACGGGCCGACATCCTGGTCGAGAACTTCCGGCCCGGCACGATGGACAAGCTCGGAGTCGGCTACGACGTGCTGCGCGCGGCCAACCCGCGCCTCGTCTACGTCGCCGTCTCGGGCTACGGCCAGACCGGGTCGCGCAGCCGCCGCCCCGCCTTCGACAACACCGCGCAGGCGGCCGGCGGCATGTGGTCGATGAACGGCTACCCCGGGCAGCCGCCCGTGCGCGTGGGGGTGACGATCGGCGATCTCTCGGCGACGTTGTTCGCCGTCATCGGCACGCTCGCCGCCCTCCGGCACGCGGAGCGCACGGGCGAGGGCCAGCTCGTCGACGTCGCCCAGGTCGACAGCATCCTGGCGCTCACCGAGACCGCCGTCGTGGACTACACCGTGCGCGGGGTCGAGGCCGAGCCCGCGGGGAACGAGCACGCGTGGGTGCGGCCGTACGAGCTGTTCGACTGCGCCGACGGTCAGGTGTTCTTCGGCGCCTACACCGACAAGCTGTGGCGCGCGAGCTGCGAGCTGTTCGGGTCGCCCGAGGTGGCCGACGATCCCGAGATCGACACGATGCGCAAGAGGTTCGACGCCGAGGTGTACGCGCGCCGGGTGAAGCCGGTGGTGGCGGGGTGGCTCCGGGACCGCACCAAGGCCGAGCTCGAAGCGCTCGCCGGCGACGTCATCCCCCTCACCGCGATCAAGACCATCGGCGAGGTGGTCGACGACCCCGGCATCGCCGAGCGCGACATGATCGTCGAGGCCGATTACGGCGACCTGGGGGTGCTGCGCATGTTCGGGCAGCCCATCAAGCTCAGCGCCACCCCCGCCACGCCGGCGCGCGTCGCGAACCGCTTCGCCGAGCACTCCGATGCCGTGCTGACCGGTCTCGCCGGGTACGACGCCGACCGGATCGCGGCGCTGCGCGCCTCGGGCGCGCTGTCGTGAGCACCACCCGCACGCAGGTCCTGGATGCCGTGCCGGTCGAGGCCTTCCGCGGCACGTTCGCCCTCGCCGACCCGGTGCGTGCCGAGGGCGCGCCGCTCCCGCCCGGGTGGGAGGGCGTCTTCTTCCCCTTCGCCGTCGCGCTCGACGACCTGCGCCCCGATGGCACGCCCGCGCGCGATGGCATCCTGCCCGAGATCGATCTGCCCCGGCGGATGTACGCGGGCGAAGACACGGTGTTCCCCGGCGTCCTGCGTGTGGGAGACGTCGCGACGCAGACGGCCACCGCGGGCTCGCTCGTCGAGAAGACGGGAGAGAGCGGCCGACTGGTCTTCGCCGACATCGAGCGCGCGATCGCCGTGGGAGGCGAGGTCGTGGTGCGCAGCACCTGGCACGACGTCTTCCTCGGAGCGGCCTCGGGCCCCGCCCGCCCGCCCCGGACCGACCCCGCGGCCGCCGCCGAGGCCGCGTGGATCGACGAGGTCACCCTCGACGCCCGCCAGCTCTTCCGCTTCTCGGCGCTGACGTTCAACACCCACCTCGTGCACTACGACCGCCGCTGGGCGCGCGACGAGGAGGGGCTCGATGACCTGCTCGTGCACGGTCCGCTGCTGCGCATCCTGCTCGTCGACGCCGCGCGCCGTCATGCCCCCGATCGGCGCATCACGGCGCTGCGCGTGCGCATGACCGCGCCGGCCTTCGTCGACACCGCGATCCGCCTGTGCGGCACCGCCGACGCCTCCCGTGTGGTGGCCCTCGGCCCCGGCGAGGTCGTGCTCGCGTCGGCCGAGGTGACCTGGGCCTGACGCGGGTCGTCGACGCGTCGCCGCGCCGCCTAACGCTCGCGCGACCGCGTCGCCCGCCGGCCGCCAGACCGCGCCGCCCGCCGCACTCGCGAGCTCACACGCTCCGCTCGGCGAGAACGTGTCCGCGCGGCTGACGGCGCACCGCGCGACCGTCGCCCCGGCTCAGTCGTCCAGGCGGGAGTGGTCGCCGAGGCGGTGCCAGGCGCGGTTGTGGTAGACCAGCGCGGCGCCGGACTCGCCGGGTTCGAGGTCGCGTTCGACGTCGACCTGCAGGGCCTGGGCGGCGATGACGGTCGAGCCGCCGGCATCCATGCGGCTCACGATCCGGCACCGCAGCCATGCGCGCACCCCGTGGTACACGGGCTCGCCCGTGGCCAGCCGCGACCAGGTGGAGGTGTCGGCGAAGCGGTCGAGACCGCTCGTGGCGGCCGTTCGCGCGAGCCCGATGTCTTCGGCGTCGAGCAGGTGCACCACGATCGTGTCGGCCGCGATGATCGTCGGCGTCGCCGATGACAGCGCCGAGACCGAGAAGATCAGCAGCGGCGGGTCGGCGCTGACCGATGACACCGACGAAGCGGTCAGTGCGACGGGGCCGTTCTCGCCGTAGGCCGTGATGACCGCGATGCCGCCCGGGTGGCCCCGGAACGCGCGCTTGAAGTCGTCCGCCGAGACGGTGGTGCCGATCGCGGGGGTGCTCTCGTGGTCCCCGTGCGGAAGCGAAGTCATGACTACGACGGTAAACGCTTGCGCGGGCGTCGGCGTCGTCGGTGCAACACGGCGAAACCGTCGACTCCCCGCCCGGCGGCTCGGCGCGAGGCTTCACTTTGATCAATCCGTGACCTTTCGCGACCAGAAATCGGTCGAGGAGCCCGGCACCGCAACCGAGAGCACCCCCTGCCGACCCGTCTCGTCGTGCGCTCGTCGGCGCCTCGCGCGCGCTGACGCCGTCAACCGAGAAGACCCCGGATGCCGAGGCATCCGGGGTGTTCGTTCGAGCACGCGGTCTCAGCCCAGCAGTGGCACCGCGCCCACCAGCACGCCGACGCCGAGCATGACGAGCGACACGATCGTCGCGCGCCACAGCACCTTCTTGTGGTGGTCGCCGAGGTTGACGCCGGCGAGCGAGACGAGCAGCAGGATGGCGGGAACCAGCGGGCTCTGCAGGTGCACGGGCTGGCCGGTGATCGAGGCGCGCGCCATCTCGACCGGGGCGATGCCGTAGTTCGCGGCGCTCTCGGCGAGCACGGGCAGAATGCCGAAGTAGAACGCGTCGTTCGACATGAAGAACGTGAACGGGATCGACAGCACCCCGGTGATGACGGCGAGGAACGGGCCCATCGACGTCGGGATCACCTCGGTGATCCACGAGGCCATCGCGGTGACCATGCCCGTGCCGTTGAGCACGCCGACGAGCACGCCGGCGGCGAGCACCATCGACACGACGCCGACGATGCTGGGCGCGTGGGCGACGATCTCATCGGCCTGCGAGCGGAGCTTGGGGAAGTTGACGATCAGGGCGACCGCGGCCCCGACCATGAAGACGAACGCGAGCGGGAACAGGTCCATCACCAGCAGCACCATGACGGCGGCCGTCAGCGCGAGGTTGAACCAGATGAGCTTCGGGCGCAGGGTCGCGCGGTTCGGGTCGAGCATGGTGTCGGCCATCGCGGTGTCGGCGGTGTCGACGAGCTGGGTCGCGGCGACGGCGTCGCGCCCGCCGCGGACGGTGACGATGTTGCCGGTGCGCAGCGACGCGACCGCGCCGGGCTTGTGCTCCGCGCCGCGGAAGATCTTCGGGGCGCCGAGGCGACCGAATCCACCGGGGGCGTCGAGCTTCGAGGTGTCGACCGAGCCCGCGAGACGCTTGCGCTCGGACAGACCGAGGAACCACGCGAAGGCGAGCGCGACGACCAGGCCCGCGATCAACGAGGGGATCATGGGCACGAACACGTCGGTGGGCTGCAGGCCCAGGGCGGTCGCGGCGCGCACGGTCGGGCCACCCCAGGGCACGATGTTCATCGTGCCGTTCATGAGTCCCGCGACGCAGGTGAGAACCACGGGGCTCATGCCCAGCCGCAGGTACAGCGGCAGCATCGCCGAGGTGGTGATGATGAAGGTGGTCGACCCGTCGCCGTCGAGCGACACGGCGGCGGCGAGGATCGCGGTGCCGAGCACGATCTTGGCCGGGTCGTCGCCCAGCACGCGCGTGATCACGCGGATCAGCGGGTCGAAGAGCCCCACGTCGATCATGATGCCGAAGTACATGATCGCGAACATCAGCAGGGCCGCGGTGGGCGCCATCGTGCTGATCGCGTCGATGACCATGTCGCCGAGGCCCAGGCCCGCGCCGGCGATGAGGCCGAAGACCGTGGGAACCACGATGAGGGCGACCATGGGGGTCAGGCGCCGCGTCATGATCAGCGCCATGAACGACAGGACCATGAGGAAGCCGAGGGCCACGAGCACCCCGTCGGCGGGCGTATAGGCCACCGGGTACTCGGCCGCTTCGGCCGCAAGGATCAGGGGGGTCATCGCGACTCCTTCGTCGTGACGGGCGCGGCTCTCGCGCTCTCGATCCGGCGACACTACGGATGCCGTGCCCCCGGGCGCGCGCTTGCTCGCATTGCGGCGGGTTATGCGCGTACCGTGTGTTCTGCGCATTTCGCGCAGCACGAGCCCGGAGGTGCGTATGCGATTCGCCACCCGGATGCTCGTCGTGCAGGTCGCCACGCAGGTCGCCGTGGTCGCGGTGTGCACCGCGGTGTTCGCGTGGCTCGGCGTGCAGCAGCTGAGGGCCGAGGCCGACTCCTCGGCCCTGAACATCGCGCGTTCGGTCGCCGAGTCGCCCCAGGTGCGCGACCTCGTCGCCGAGTACTCCGCCGACCCCGGCACGCCGGTCGCCGCGACGCTCCGCGACGGTGTCCTCCAGCGGTACGCCGCCGACGTCACCGCCCGCACCGAAGGCCTGTTCGTCGTGATCACCGACGATCACGGCATCCGTCTGGCCCACCCCGATCCGGACCGCCTCGGCGAGGTGGTGAGCACGAGCTTCACCGACGCGCTCGCGGGCCGCGAGGTCGTGACGTGGGAGGTCGGCACCCTGGGGGAGTCCGCCCGCGCCAAGGTCCCCGTCTATCCGCCCGCCGGCGGTGCCCCGGTCGGCGAGGTGAGCGTCGGGTTCGAGCGCGCGAGCGTCTTCGACGACCTCCCCGCCCTCCTCGTCGGCATCGCGGTCGCGGTGCTGCTGGCCGTCGCGATCGGCGCGGCCGTCGCGCTGCTCATGCGCCGCCGGCTCGAGCGACTGACGCTCGGGGTGCAGCCCGAGGAGCTCGTCGCTCTCGTGCAGACCCAGACCGCCGTGCTCGAGGGCGCCGACGAGGGAGTGCTCGCGCTCGACGACGCGGGGATCGTGCGGGTCTGCACCGCCGCGGCCGAACGACTGCTCGGGATCACGGATGCCGTCGGCCGCCCCCTCTCCGCCCTCGCCCTCGCGCCCGCCGTCGCCACCGCCCTGGCCGGCACCGGCGCGAGCACGGGGCTGCCCGTCGGCGGCCGGGTCGTCTTCATCGACGTGCGCCCTGTGCGCCGCGGTGCGCGCACGCTCGGGCGCGTCGCGGTGCTGCGCGACCGTACCGACGTCGCCGCGCTGTCGGGGCGTCTCGACAGCGTCCGCGCGATGGGCGACGCCCTGCGCGTGCAGCGGCACGAGAACGCCAACCGCCTGCACGCGGCGGTGGGCCTGCTGGATGCGGAGCGCACGGCCGAGGCCCGCGCCTTCCTCGCCGACCTCGTCGACCGCGGTTCGGTCGACTGGGCGGTGCCCGGGATCGACCTCGTCGGCGACGCGATGCTGCAGTCCTTCCTCGGGGCGAAGGCGCTCGCCGCACGCGAACGCGGGGTGACGTTGAGGGTCTCCGACGACACGTTCCTGCGGGGCACCGTCGACGACGTCGAAGACGTCGTGGCCGTGCTCGGCAACCTCGTCGACAACGCCGTGACCGCCGCGGCCTCGGCCCCCGCGCCGCGCGGGGTCGAGGTCGCCGTGCTGGGCGACGGCGACGCCATCGTGATGACCGTGGCCGACACGGGTGGGGGCATCGCCGACGTCGATGCCGTCTTCGCCCCCCGCGAGCGCGACGACGACCCGACCGCGGTGCACGGCCTCGGGATCGGGCTGCCGCTCTCGCGCGAGTTCGCCCGCCGTCGCGAGGGCGAGGTGTGGGTGGTCGACCCGGGTGGTGACGGCCACGGTGCCGTCGTGGCCGCCCGATTGCCGGGAGTCCTGCGAGGAGAGAACGAATGACCGACATCCGCGTCCTGGTCGTCGACGACGACTTCCGTGTGGCGGGGTTGCACCGCGACGCCGTCGCAGCCCGCCCGGGCTTCGTCGCCCTGGAGCCGGCGCGGACGGTCGGCGAGGCCCGCGCCGCGCTCGCCGAGCACCAGCCCGACCTGCTGCTCGCCGACGTGTACCTGCCCGACGGCGACGGTGTCGACCTCGTGCGCTCGGCCGGCGTCGACGCGTTCGTGCTGTCCGCGGCGACGGATGCCGCGACCGTCCGCCGCGCGTTCACCGCCGGGGCGCTGGCCTTCCTCGTCAAACCCTTCGACACGCGCGTGCTGGCCGAGCGTCTCGACCGCTACGCCCGGTACCGCAACCTGCTCTCCAGCTCGCGGCCGCTGTCGCAGGACGACATCGACCGCGCGGCATCCGTGATGCGCGGGGAGCGCGAGGGGCCGTCGCTCGCCCGCTCGGCGACCGAGCAGACCGTGCTGGCGGCTCTGGGCGCCGACGAGGCCTCGGCGAGCGAGGTGGCCGAGCGCATCGGCGTCTCCCGCGCGACCGCGCAGCGGCACCTCACGGCCCTGGCCGAGCGCGGCCTGGTGCAGGTGAGCCTCCGGTACGGCTCGACGGGCCGCCCCGAGCACCGCTTCCGCGTCGGAGCCTGAGCGGCTGCGTCGCCGCTGCTGCTGCTGCTGCTGCTGCGTCGCCTTCGCCACGTCGCATGTCCCACTTCGTGCAGCTCCAGCCCGTCGAACTCGCACGTTTCGGGACATGCCCGGCGGGAACGAGGTGGATGCCGCTGATCAGGCCTCCAGCACCGCCCACCCGCGCGGGCCCAGCTCGAGCCGCCCGTCGGCCGGGGTGCCCTCCCCGGCGACCACCGTCCGCCCGTCGGCGACCGGCAGGGTCACCGGCTCGTCGCCGATGTTCAGCGCCACCACCACGGCGTCGTCGCCCACGGCCGTCCGCAGCGCGACGGCGGTGTTCGTCACCTCGATGACGTCGGTGTGGGCGCGCCAGAGCCACGGCTTCCGACGCCGCAGGGCGATGAGCGCCTGGTGCGCTCGCAGGATCCGCACGTCGGCGTCGACCTCGCCCGGATCGGCGGGGAACTCCGGCCGCACCGCGTCGTCGCCCCCGAGGCGTTGCTCTTTCACCCCGGTCCACCCGAACTCGTCGCCGGCGTAGACCGACGGCGTGCCGGCGACGGTGAACAGCACCGCGAGGGCGTGGGGCACGAGGTCGGGGCCCACCGCCGAGGCGATGCGCGTGACGTCGTGGTTGCCGACGAAGGTCTGCGGCACGAAGGTCGCCAGCAGCTCGTCGTGACGCTCGATCGCGTGGCTCAGCTCGAACAGGTTGCGGTCCGAGATCCCGTGCCAGACGCCCTGCCACAGCTCGTACTGGGTGAGCGCGTCCATGCTCGAGGCGCGAACGATTCCGGCGCCGTCGCCGTGGATGACCTCGCCGACCACCCACACCTCGGGGAACCGCTCGCGCACGCGGGGGAGCACCCGGGCCCAGAACTCCGGGGGCACCGCGTAGGCGGCATCCAATCGCCAGCCGTCGATGCCCCGCTCCAGCCAATGGCACATGACCTCCACGACGAGATCGGCCACGGCCTCCGAGGAGTGGTCCAGCGCCACGAGCGCGTCGTGCCCCTCGAAGACGTCGGCCTCGACCCGGCCGTCGACGCGGCGGGCGCGGAACAACCCCGGGTCGTCGCCGCCGTCGGCGAAGGCGCGGAACGCCGGGTGCCCGCGGCCGACGTGATTGAAGACGCCGTCGAGCAGGATCCGGATGCCGCGCTCCCGCGCCGCCGACACGAGACGGTCGAAGTCCTCGTCGTCGCCGAGGCGGGGATCGATGCGGAAGTGATCGACGGTGTCGTAGCCGTGCGTCTCCGACGCGAACACCGGGCCGAGCAGCAGGCCGTTCAGTCCCAGCTCGATGACGTGGTCGAGCCACGGCTCGAAGCGGTCGAGGCGGTGTGCGGGTTCGGCATCCGGGTCGACGTCGTCGCGGATGAGAGCGCCGACGAATCCCAGCGGGTAGACGTGCCACCAGAAGACGTGCTCGGGCCACGCGGGCATCCGGTTTCCTCTCGATCGGGAATGAGACGGTCCCGACGCTATCCGCAGCGTCGGATCCGGCGAGGGGGCTTGCCGCCGCCCGACCTCTCGTCGTGCGGTCGGCGTCGGCTTCGGATGCCGCGGCCCGCCACCCTCTCTTCCCCCGAGGGTCTCCCCGTCACGCCCGCGCGCGATCGGCGGGCAGGGCGAAGGCGTCGAGGTCGAGGGCGTGCGTGCGGGCCGTCTCCACGGCCGCGGCCACGGCCCCGATCGACACGATGTCCGCCCCGAGGGTCGAGGCGACGATGCGCGGGGCCGGCAGGTGCAGCGACGCGGGCAGGGCGCCGATGGCCGCGTCGATGATGGGTCCGGCTCCGGCGGCGATCGCGCCCGAGACCACCACGCGCTCCACGTCGAACAGGCTGCCGAACACCGCCGCCACCCCGGCGAGCGCCGGGCCCACCGCCCGGGCGACGCCGAGGGCCCCCGCGTCGCCGGCGGCGGCGAGGTCGAGCACGGTCTTGGCGTCGAGGGTGTCGGGGTCGATGCCGCGCAGCGCGCTGTCGCGTGGGAGGGAGCCCGATGCCAGGGCCTCGCGCGCCGCGTCGACGCACCGCGGTGCGAGGCCCCAGGCGCTGCCGACCCCGTCCACGCGATCGAACGCCACGGTCTCGCCCGCTCCGCCGTGCGCGCCGCGCAGCAGGCGTCCGTCGACGCTGATGCCGGCGCCGAAACGCTCGCCGGCGAGCAGGGCGACGAAGTCGTCGCTGCCGACCGCGGCTCCGTGCGTGCGCTCGGCGACGGCGGCCAGGGTGGCGTCGTTCTCGACGCGCACCACGGGTGCCCACGCGGCGAAGCTGTCGATGAAGTCGGGGTTCATGCGCGCCCAGAAGCCGTCGTGGTGCACGGGCGAGCGCCCCGAGCGGGCGACGGGGGCGGGCACTCCGACGCACAGGCCGATGATCTCGGTGCGCGCGCGTCGTGCGCGGGTGAGGGCGGCGTCCACCGTCGCCTCGGCCGCGCGCCGGCGTCGCTCGGGCGAATCAAGCTCGGGGTCGACGGTCAGCCGCGAGGTGGCGAGTGCTCGTCCGCGCAGGTCGGCCACGGTGGCGGTGAGGTGGCCCCGGCCGGCGTCGACGCCGACGACCAGGCCCGCGCCGGGGTCGAAGGCGAAGCGTCGGGCCGGTCGGCCCTTGGAGTACTCGCCCACCGCTCGGGCGTTCGGCATCTCGGTGAGCAGGCCGCGGGCGGTCAGCTCGTCGAGCACGTCGATGGCGGTGGAGCGCGTCACGCCCACGGCCTGAATGACGTCGCTCGCGGTGAAGGCGTCGGCGTCCCAGACATAGCCCAGGACCGCATCGAGGTTGTGGCGACGCAGCGACGGCGTCGTCGTGATGGCATCCATCGACACTCTTGACCCCCTTTCGTTCTCCTGCAATACTGCCTGCACGACATTGATTTGACGAGTAGATTTACTCGACGGGACAACATATTCGCAGTGCAGCGAAGGAGGAACACGTGTCGACGAAGACCAGAGCGGGCCGACGATGGGTCGCCGCGGCGACGGTGGGGGTGCTCGGGATGGCGATGCTGGCCGGCTGCTCCTCCGACGGCCGCGAGACCATTCGATTCACCTTCAGCAAGCGTGAAGCGCTGTCGTTCATGAACGACGTGGTCGCCGAGTACAACGCCTCGCAGGATCGCGTACGCGTCGAGATGGACAGCTCCGGCGTCGACGTCGTGTCGGCGAGCTTCGTGCGTGGCAATCCGCCCGACATCATGCTGGCCAACTACAACTACGAGGTCGCCCGGTTCGTGCAGCGCTGTGCGCTGAGTGATCTCGGCGGTACCGAGGCGGCGGCCAGCGTGCGCGACGACCTGCAGCCGCTCCTCGACCAGTACGGCTCCTGCGCGGGGCGCACCAGCGCGCTCCCGTACTCGGTGATGGCGGCATCCGTCATCTACAACACGCAGATGTTCGAGCAGCTGGGTCTGTCGGTCCCCACCACCTACGACGAGCTCCTCGCCGTCGCCGTCACCCTGAAAGCCAACGGCATCACGCCGTTCTACGGCACCTTCAAAGACGACTGGACCGTGGCGCAGGGCTGGTACGACTACTCCGTCGGCGGCTCGCTCGACGTCCTCGACTTCTTCGACGGCCTCGCCGCGGAGGGCGCCGAGGTGGGGCCCGAGTCGCAGGTCTCGTTCGCCAAGGACTTCACCGAGCCGATGGACCGCATGATGCAGCTCGCCCAGAACTACACGAATCCGGATGCCGAGAGCCGGGCCTACGGCGACGGCAATCTCGCGTTCGCCCAGGGCGAGGCCGCGATGTACCTGCAGGGCCCGTGGGCGCTGGGCGAGATCGCGAAGACCGCGCCCGATCTGGCGGTCGGCACGTTCCCGCTGCCGATGACCGACGACCCCGACGACCTCGCCGTCCGCGTCAACATGGATCTGGCGGCGATCATCCCCGAGGCCTCCCGGCACCAGGATGCCGCGCGCGACTTCCTCGAGTACCTGTACCAGCCCGAGATCATCGAGGCCTACAACGAGTCGCAGCTCGGCTTCGCGCCGACGAAGGACGCTCCGTCGCCGAGCGACCCTCGCGTCGCCGGGATGATCCCGTACTACGACGAGGGCCGCATCTACCAGGGCGCCTCGGTGCTCGTGCCCAAGACCATCCCCACCTTCAACTACGCCCAGGCGATGATCTTCGGCGCCTCGCCCGAGGCCACGCTTCGCACCATGGACGAGGACTGGTCGCGCCTCGCGTTCCGTCAGCCGCCCGCGTCCACGACCGACGCAGCCGTCGAGGAGGACGCGCGATGACCACCACCACCACGATCGTGACGGGCGGGAAGACGACCGCTCGGCGCAGCAGCCGCCGCGTCGAGCCGATCTACTACCTGTTCCTGCTGCCGACCCTCGTGCTGTTCACCCTCGCCATCACGGTGCCGGGCATCATCGGCATCTTCTTCAGCTTCACCGACTCGATCGGCCTCGGCGAGTGGAACTTCACCGGGCTGACGAACTACATCGCGATCTTCAGCGACCCGGCCATCCTGCAGAGCTACCTGTTCACCTTCGGTTTCTCGGTCGCGACGGTGATCGTCGTCAACATCGCGGCGTTCCTGCTGGCCGTGGGACTGACCTCGCAGATCCGCTTCAAGAAGGCGCTGCGCACGGTCTTCGTCATCCCGATGGTGATCTCGGGCATCATCATCGCCTACGTCTTCAACTTCCTCTTCAGCAACTCGGTGCCCGAGGCCGGAGCCTCGCTCGGCATCCCGTGGCTCGAGACCTCGCTCCTGGCGAACCCCGACCTCGCGTGGGTCGCGATCGTCATCGTCACCGCGTGGCAGGCGATCCCCGGAACGCTGCTGATCTACATCGCGGGGCTGCTGTCCGTGCCCGGCGACGTCTACGAGGCCGCGGGCCTCGACGGGGCGAGCAAGACCCAGCAGCTGCTGCGCATCACCCTCCCGCTGGTGGCGGGGTACGTCGTCATCAACATCATCCTGGGCTTCAAGGGCTTCCTGAACGCCTACGACATCATCGTCGGCCTCACCGGCGGCGGTCCCGGCACCGCGACCCGCAGCGTCGCGATGTCGATCATCCTCGGCTTCAACGGCGGGGACTACGCGTACCAGATGGCGAACGCGGCGCTCTTCTTCGTCGTGGCCATCGTCATCTCGCTCCTGCAGCTCTCGCTGACCCGGGGAAGGAACACCCTGTCATGACCGCTCTCAACCAGCCCGCGCTCGCGTTCGAGCAGGCCGAACTCGCCGTCCCCGCCGACCAGCCGCAGAAGCGCCGCATCCGTCGCGTCGGCATGGAGCGCATCAACTGGTCGACGACGACCATCCTGGTGCTCTGCTCCCTCACCGTCCTGCTGCCGCTGTACGTCACCGTCTCGATGGCGCTGAAGAGCGGCACGCAGATCGTCGACGGCAACGCGTTCTCGTTCCCCTCGCCGATCAGCTTCGACGGCTTCGTGCAGGCGTGGACGCTGACGAAGTTCCCCGTGGGGCTCGCGATCTCGCTCCTCGTCACGGCCGGCACGGTGATGGCGACCATCGTCCTCGCCGCGTTCGCCTCGTACGCGATCGCCCGCAACTGGGAGCGCAAGCTCTTCCGGTACTCGTTCTTCTACCTGCTCGCGGCGATGTTCATCCCGTTCCCGGTCGTCGCCCTGCCGCAGATCCAGCTCACCGGCCGGGTGGGCCTCGACAACCCGTTCGGCGTGATCATCCTCGCCACGATGTTCCAGCTGAGCTTCAGCGTGCTGCTGTTCACCGCGTTCCTGCGTTCCATCCCGCTCGAACTCGAAGAGAGCGCGCGGATCGATGGCGCGACGACCTGGCAGACCTTCTGGCAGCTCATCTTCCCGCTGCTGGCTCCCATGAGCGCCACGGTCGGCATCTTCGCCTTCCTCTACGCGTGGAACGACTTCATGATGCCCTCGCTCATCATCAGCGACCCGACGCTGCAAACCCTTCCGGTGCGGCAGAACCTCTTCCAGACGCAGTTCAGCAACAACTACAACGTCGCCTTCGCGTCCTACCTCATGGCCATGGCCCCCGCGATCGTCGCCTATCTCTTCACCCAGCGCTGGGTGATGGCGGGCGTGACCCAGGGCGCCGTCAAGGGCTGACCCCCTCCCCTCCCCTCCCCTCCCCTCGAAAGGAACCCTCCTCGTGACGACCGCATCCCCCTCCGCCCGTACCCGCGAGCTGTCCGACGCCCCCGACTGGTGGCGTCAGGCCGTGGTGTACCAGGTGTACCCCCGCAGCTTCGCCGACAGCGACGGCGACGGCCTCGGCGACATCCGCGGCATCACCTCGCGCGTGCCGTACCTCGCCGAGCTGGGGGTGGATGCCGTCTGGCTGAGCCCCTTCTATCCCTCCGACCTCGCGGACGGCGGGTATGACGTCGCCGACTACCGCGACGTCGACCCGCGACTGGGCACCCTGGCCGACATGGACGAGCTCATCGCGCAGCTGCACGCCCACGGCATCCGGGTGGTCGTCGACATCGTCCCCAACCACACCTCCGACAAGCACGTCTGGTTCCAGGAGGCGCTGGCGGCGGGCCGGGGCTCGGCGGCGCGCGAGCGCTACGTCTTCCGCGAGGGGTCGGGCGTCGACGGCGCCGAGCCGCCCACCGACTGGGTGTCGCTCTTCGGCGGGTCGGCGTGGGAGCGGGTCGCCGACGGGCAGTGGTACCTGCACAACTTCGACGTCTCGCAGCCCGACCTGAACTGGGTCAACCCCGAGGTGCGCGCCGACTTCGTCACGACGCTGCGCTTCTGGAGCGACCGCGGGGTCGACGGGTTCCGCATCGATGTGGCGCACATGCTCACGAAGGACCTCAGCGAGCCCCTGCGCTCGCGCGCCGAGCTCGAGGCCCTGCCGCACGACGGCACCCACCCGATGATCGACCGCGACGACGTGCACGAGGTCTACGCCGAGTGGCGCGCGGTCTTCAACTCCTACGACCCGCCGCGCACCGCCGTCGCCGAGGCGTGGGTGCACCCCTCGCGCGTGCCGCTGTACGCCAGCGCCGACAGCCTCGGCCAGGCGTTCAACTTCGACCTTCTCGAGGCCGACTTCGACCCCGCGCAGTTCTGGCGCATCGTCGCCGACAACCTCGCGCTGGCCGCGGAGTCGGGCTCATCGACCACGTGGGTGCTGTCGAACCACGACGTCGTCCGCCACGCCACGCGGTACGGACTCCCCGACGCCGAGCGCGCCGCCGACGGGCGTCCGACCCTCAAGCACGGCAACGAGTGGTTGCTCTCCGGCGGGCAGTCGCCGGCTCTCGACTCGCGCCGCGGGGAGCGCCGCGCCCGCGCCGCCGCAGCCTTCGTGCTGGGCCTTCCCGGCTCGGCGTACCTGTACCAGGGCGAGGAGCTGGGCTTGCACGAGGTCGCCGAGATCCCCGACGCCGACCGTCAGGATCCGACGTTCTTCCGCAGCCCCGGCGTCGATCAGGGCCGTGACGGATGCCGCGTGCCCCTGCCCTGGACCGAGCACGGCCCGGCGTTCGGCTTCGGTTCGGCGGGCGCCCACCTTCCGCAGCCGGAGTGGTTCGGCACGTACGCGGTCGACCTGCAGGACGGCGACCCGGCCTCGACGCTGTCGCTCTACCGCCGCGCGCTCGACCTGCGGCACGAGCTGCAGACCGACGAGCAGATGGAGTGGATCGAGACGGGTCGCGACGACGTGGTGGCTTTCGCCCGCCCGAACGGCTGGACGGTGGTCACGAACTTCGGCACCGAGCCCGCGGCGCTGCCCGCGGGCGAGGTGCTGCTCGCCAGCGTCGCGCTCGACGGCGACACGCTGCCCGGCGAGACCACGGTCTGGCTCCGCGGCGCCTGACCCGCCCCGAAAGCCCCGGCGTCCGCGCCGGGGCTTTCGCACGCCCTCCGCCCCGCCCCGCGGATACCCGTTGAGTGTCCAAGACACGCCGTAGCGCCCCGCCCGAGGGCGGCGTGTCGCGGACACTCAACGCCGTCACGCCCCGGCTCAGCGCACGCGCACCCAGCCGTCGCCGCGGCGCTCGATCGCCCCGGCCGCGGCGAAGGCGTCGAGCCATCCCCCCATCGGCCACGCTCCCCACCGCTCGAAGAACGTGCCCCCGTTGCGCAGGATGTCGTCGAGGTGCTGCCACGGGGGAGAAGAGACCGGATGCCACTGGTGGTACGCGTCCGCCCCGCCGACCCACTGCATCTCGACGCCCGCAGCGCGAGCCGACCAGGCGAGGTCGGTGTCTTCGGCCCCGTACCCCTCGTACCCGGGGTGGAAGCCGCCGATGCGGTCCCACGTCGCCGGGGTCACGGCGAACGACAGCGACCAGAACAGGTCGTACTCCCCGTCGGTGGCCCGCCGCGTCTCGCCGGGTCCGAGCGCCGGGCGGGCGCGGTGCGGGCGGGTGAGAAGGGGCAGGTCGTCGAGGTTCTCCGGCCGTTGCACGCTCGACAGGTAGGTCACCGCTCCGCAGAGCACCGCGTCGGGGTGCGCGCGGGTGGCGGCGCGATAGGCGGGCAGCAGGTCGGGCCCGGGCAGGCAGTCCACGTCGAGGAACACCAGCAGCTCGGCGCCGGCGGCGATCGCCGCGTCCGCCGCGCGGTTCCGCCCCACGCCCACCCGCAGTCCATGCGGCCCCGGGGGCACGAGCACGGTGAGCGTCCCCGCCTCCGCGACACCGTCCGGTGGCGTCTCGTCCAGCCACGCCTCGACGCGCACGATGTCGTCGGCGAGTTCGGCGATCACGCGGCGCTGGCGCTCGAGGTGTTCGCGCCGCGCCGCCGAGGCGACCGTGATGAGCGCCGTCCTCACGGCCGCACCGCCTCGAGGGCGGCGGCCATGCGGTGGGCCGCGCCCGCGACCTGCCAGCGCGACCAGTCCGGTTCGGTCGAGGCGGCCCGCTCGACCAGATCGGCCAGGTCGGAGGCCGAAACGGTGTCGTCCGCCCGCTGCGCGAGGCCCCAGCGGGCGAGGGCGTCGGCGGTCGCACGCTGCTCGTCGAAGGGGCGGTCCTGCGCGATGACGACGGCGCGGGCTCCGGATGCCGCGAGGTCGGCGACGCTGTTCTGGCCCGCGGCGCTCACGACCACCGTGCTGCCGGCCAGCAACGGCCAGGGGTCGTCGACGCGGGAGGCCTCGTCGTGCCCGATCGCGGTGACCCGCCAGCCGCGAGCGGAAAGACGTGCGGTGGCCTCGTCGCGGACCTCCGGCTCGAGCACACGGCCGAGCAGCAGCACTGACCGCTCGGTCGCGGACTCGGGCGGGGTGCGTCCGTCGTAGCGCGAGATGCCCCCGGTCCACACCACGCGATCGCCGTGCTCGGTCAGGGCGGGGGTGGGCACCGCGCCGTGCGCCCAGGGGGCCACGATGCGATCGGCCAGGGCGTAGGCGAGGGCGTGGGGCGCGTCGGTGCGCGCGCCGGGCTGGGTCACCGCGACAGTGCGGAGCCCCAGGAGTCGCGCGAGGGCCACGACCTCCGCGCTGACGTCGACGACGAAGACGTCGAGATCGAGGTCGACCGCGGCGGAGGCGATCATGGCCAGTCGTGCGCGGTGTCCCGGGTGCCCGTGGGGTGCCCAGTGCAGCTTCCCCCGGGCGGTCGGTTCCGCCTCGCGCGGGTCGAGCACCGTGCCGTCGGCGGCCTCGACCACATCGGCGTCCGGCGGGAGCACGACCCACTGGGTCTCGGGGGCGAGTCCGGCGGGACGGGCGAGCGACGAGAACGCCACGACGGGGGTCCGCAGGTGCGGGTGCACGGCGAGGAAACGCGCGACGTGGCCGAAGCCGTGGTGGTGGACGTACCAGCCGATCACCGCGACACCGCCGGCACGCGTCGCGCGGCGACGGGCTGAGCGGTGTGGGTGAGCACCCGCTCCACTTCGCGGTAGCGCTCCGTGAGCGAGTGCTGTCGCACGGCCGCCCGGCGGGTCCAGACGCGCGTGAGGGGTTCGCGCGCGCCCTGCGCGGCGAGCTCGGCCGCGGCTTTGCCCAACGCGACGACGTCGCCGGGCATGACCGTCGCCGATCCGGGCATGCCCGCGAGCACCTCGGAGACCCCGCCGATGTCGAAGGCCGCGACGGGGGTGCCGGTGGCGAGTGCTTCGGCGATGACGAGGCCGAAGGGCTCCTCCCACATGGGCGTGACCAGGGCGACGGCCGACGATCCGACGAGGCGGCAGAGGTCGGGCTGATGCAGCGGGCCTACGTAGCGGGCGTGCACGCCGAGCCGGGGCACGACTTCCTGCTCGAAGTAGTCGACGTCGCCGATCCGGCCGGCGAGCACGATGTGGGCGTTCGCCGAGCGGGCGGCCTCGATGGCCAGGTGCGGTGCCTTCTCGGGCACGACGCGCCCCGACCAGACCCACGACGGTCCGCCGGCGCCGCGCGTCCACTGGTCGGTGTCGATGCCGTTGGGGAAGACGAAGGCGTCGACCCCCTCGACCGACCACGCGCGCGCGGTCGCCTGGCTCACGGCGATGAAACGGTGCGGGCTGTCGCGCACGTCGGCCGCGGCCTCCAGCATGTGTTCCAGGGGCGGCGTGTGCAGGGTCGTGACGACCGGGATGTCCGCCTCGCGGCTCCACCGGATGGGCGCGGGATGCAGGCTGTGGTTGTCCACGACGTCGTACAGGTGGCGGTCGGCGATGAGGCGGTCGCGGGCCGCATCGAAGGCGGTGTCGACGGCCGCCGCATACCCGTGCGGGTACTCGGTGTCGGATGCCGCCTCCGGCCGCGTCCAGGCGGGAGCGGGCAGAGAGAACTCCGGCGTGTCACCGAGGAAGTCCGAGCCCTCGGCGGCGCACAGGGTCACCTCGTGCCCGCGCGCGCGCAGCCAGCGCACGCGGTCCCAGACGCACGCCTCCAGTCCGCCGGCGTGCGGCTGACGCAGGGGGTAGCGCGACGGGGCGACGACGAGCACCCGCAGCGACCGTGCGCCGCGGATCATGCGGCCACCTCCGTGTCGAGTGCGTGGCGGTACACGGCGACGTGCGCGGCACGCACCTCGCTCCGTTCCGCAAGACGTTCGGCCCGTCGCCGGTCCACCTCGGCCGTGCGCGGCGTCGATCCCGGCGTCGACCAGGCCGGAGCCGTGGCCTCCACCATCGCGCGTGCGAGCGAGAGCGGGTCGCCGACGTCGAAGGCGTGGAAGTCGCCGGGATGCTGGGCGGCGATGTGGCCGATGCGGGTGCCGACGACCGGAACGGCGAGGTCGTAGCAGAGCTCCGCCCAGCCCGACTGGGTGCCGTGCCGATACGGCAGCACGCACGCGTCGAGGTCGGCGAGCCACTCGGCGAGGGCGTCGTCGTCGAGACGGGCTCCGCGCTCGACGCTGACACCGTCGGCGTCACGGACGAGGAGGTCGATGGATGCCGCCGCCTCGGCGTCGCGCACCCGCTCGTTCATCCGCACGACGGCTTCGATCCGCGCACCCTCCGCGCGCAGGGCGGCGACGGCGCGGACGAGGGTCGCGGTGGTCCCCACCCCATCGATGTTGGGGCGGAGATCGCGCAGGTGCACGCCGATGCGGGCGACGTCGTGGCCGTGACCGGTGGGGCGTGGTGCGTCGCCGAGCAGCGTGGGGTGGGCGATCACCGTCGTCGGTCGGTGGACGATCCCGCGCACCTCGGCGTCGGCGGTGTCGGTGAGGGTGACGAGGGCGTCGGCGCCCGCGGCGAGGACGGCGAGCGACGCCCGGTGCGCGTCCTGCTCGCTCAGCTGCGGGTTCTCGAGGTCGTGCACCGTGTAGACGAGGGGTCGCCCGATCCGACGGAGCGTCTCGACCGTCTCGCGCAGTTTGTCCGGGCTGTACGACTCGATGCCGAAGTGCACGTGCACCAGATCGAAGTCGTCGGCGTGCGCTTCGAGCCACGAGGGCAGCAGCACCTGCGGCGGCCACCATTGGCCGGCGGGGGCTCCCGGCGGCGGTGGGTCCGACAGCAGCGTCACGTGGTCGCGGTCGGTGATGGCGGCGACATAGGGGTGGGCCGAGGGGACGGCCGCGACCCGGACCGGGGGGACGGTGGTGACGACGATCTCGTGTTCTCCTCGTGCTTGCGTGCGTGACGGTGCGCGTACCGCATCGCCAGGCACATCGCAATGCAACGGGGCGGTTGGGACGACGATGACACCGACGGATACCTTCACATCATGGGTGGTGAGAGGGCGCGACTGCGAAGCCTTGCGGACCACGGCGACGCGGTGATAGCGCGCCGTCGCCACTACGCCGAGTTCTACGGCGAGAAGGCCCCGGCCGACGGTTTCGGCCTGGTGGTGGGCAATTGCCAGGCGGAGTCACTGCGGCTGGTGATCTCGTCCGAGGTTCTTCCCGCCGTGCGCGTCCCCGCGGTGCACGAGCTCACCGCCGACGATGCCCGGCGCCTGCACGTCCTCCTCGCCGATGCCGCGTTCCTGGTCGCGCAGCCGATCCGCGACGACTACCGCGGCCTTCCGCTGGGCACCGCCCAGTTGCGCGCCGCTCTTCCCGCCGCAGCCCGCACCGTCACGGTCCCGGCCGTGCGCTTCGCCGGACTGCATCCGTTCCAGGCTGTTCTGCGCCTCCCCGACTTCCCCGAGGATCCGCCGCTCGTCGCGTACCACGACGTCCGGATCGTCGCCGAGGCCTTGGGTACTCCGGTCGCGTCGAGCGTGCCGGCCGCCACGGTCCGCGCGATCGCCGACGCCTCGATCGCGGAACTGCGGCGCCGCGAGGCCCGGGGGCTCGGCGTCGCGGCATCCGATCTCTTCGCTCCGGTGGTCGACGACCTCGCCCGCACGGTGAATCATCCCGGGAACGCGCTGTTCCTCCCCCTGGGGGAGCGCATCGTCGCCGCACTCGGGGCGCCCGGCCGGGTGGTCGACCCGGGCCGCCCGATCCTCGCCGCCGTCCGTGCGCCGCTCGAGAGCTGGGTTGTCGACGCGTGGGATCTCGACACCGCCCCGCGGCCCGATTGGATCGTCGACGGCGAGACGGTGCCGGCCGCCCTCGTGCGCGAGGCGCATCTCGCGTACTACGCCGAGCGCCCCGCGCTGCTCGCCGCCGTCGCGGAACGTCTGGCTCCGCTGCTGCGCACGTGGGCGGAGGCCGCATGACGACGTCGATCCCGGATGCCGCCCTCCCGGTGCTGCTCGCCCACCCGGGGCCGCACGGCGTCGCCGTGTACGCGCGCGAGATCGCCGCCGAGATCGGGCGGGGCGCCCCCGGGGTGCGGGTCCTCGCGCCCGACGAGGCGGCATCCCTTCCCCCGGGCACGCCCGTGCACGCGCACATCACCGATCGGCTCTGGGGGGCCTCGCCCGAAGAGGCCACGCGCACCGTCGAGGCGCTGGCCCGGCGGCATCCGCTGACCGCGACCCTGCACGATGTGCCGCAGGCCTCCGACGGGGAACGCAACCGCCCCCGGCGGCGGGCGTTCTACCGCTCCGTGACCGAGGCGGCGCGCGCCGTCGCCGTCAACAGCGCGCACGAGCGGGAGCTCCTGCGGGAAGAGGGGGTCTGGGACGGTCCGGTGACGGTCGTGCCGCTCCCCGTCGCGAGCGTTCCGCCCTCGGTCTCCGCTCCCTCCGACGACGCGGTCGGCGTCCTCGGCTACTTCTACCCCGGCAAGGGGCACGACGAGGCACTCGCCGCGACCGCCGCCTCGGGCCTGACACGGTTGAGCGTGCTCGGGCGCGCGTCCGAGGGTCACGCGGCCGACCTCGACGCGTTCGTCCGCTCCGCGGCCGCGGCCGGCGTCACCGTCGAGGTGACCGGGTGGCTCGACGACGCCGACATGATCGCGCGAGCGCGGCGGGTCGCGGTCCCGGTGATCGCGCACCGTCACGTGTCGGCGTCGGGGTCTCTCGCCTCGTGGATCGGGTGGGGCCGCCGGCCGGTCGCCGTGCGCAACCGCTACGTCGACGAGATGGCCGCCCTCCGGCCCGGAACGCTCGACGTCGTCGAGCCCGAGCAGCTCGCTTCGGCCGTCGCGGCCGCGCGCGCCGATGCCGGCCGCACCTGGCACGGCGTCGACCCGGTCCCGTTCGGCCGCGCCGATGCCGCGCGGGCCTACCGCCGTTGGTGGGCGGACCTGTCGTGGTGAACGCGGACGACGGCGGATGGAACGATCGGATGCCGTGGGTTCCGGGCAACCGGTGGGACCTGGTGTCGCATCGCGAGCCGGATCCGCCGCGGGTCAGCGTGATCGTCACGCACTACGCGCAGCCGCAGGAGTTGGCCCGCACCCTCGCGGCGCTGCAGCAGCAGGACCACCCCGCCGACCGGCTCGAGATCATCGTGGCCGACGACGGATCGCCCGAGTCGCCGGTCGTCCCTCGCGGCGTTCGGCTCGTCCGCCAGGACGATCGGGGTTTCCGTGCCGCGGCCGCACGCAACCTGGGGGCCGCCGCCGCCACGGGTGAGGTCCTCTGCTTCCTCGACGCCGACACGACGCCCGAGCCCGAGTACATCCGACGGATGTCGCGCCTCCCGGCTCTGCTCCCCGACGCGGTGACCGTCGGACGCCGTCGTCACGCCGACCTTTCCGAGGTGCCCGCCGGTCTCCCGATCGCCGAGGTCGCCCCGCCGCGGGAGCTGGCCGAGCCCGAGTGGCTCGTCGAGGCGTATGCGCGCAGCGCGAACCTCCTTCACGCCGACGACCGTTCCTACCGGTATGTCATCAGCGCGGTCGCCGCGTGTTCCCGCGCGTTCTTCGACGAGATCGAGGGATTCGACGAGTCGTTCTCCTCCTATGGCGGTGAGGACTGGGAGTGGGCGCATCGTGCCTGGCAGGCCGGCGGAGTGCTCGCACACATTCCGGATGCCGTGGCCTGGCACGACGGTCCCGACTGGGCCGGACGCGACGACCGCGACCGCGCGGCCGAGGGCAATCGTCAGACGCAGGTCCTCGCCGCGAAGATCCCGGTGCAAGGGTCACGGGGGAGGGGTCTTCTCCCCTCGGTACCCGACCTCCTCGTCCGTCTGCGCGATGCGGTCACCCCGTCGGCGGCCTTCCTCTGCGTCGATTCCTTCCTCGCGTCGTTCCCGCAGGCGTCCGTGGCGGTGGATTCTTCCCTGCGCGAGTACGCATGGACGGCCGATCCCCGCGTGCTCTTCTCCGGCGACGCTTCCACCCCCGACGCGCGGATCACCCTGCACCTGACCCGGGCGGTGGTGATTCTGGATGCCACCACCCTCATCGACGCGGTGGCATCGCTCGATCACGGGGAGATCGGCTCGCTCGACCTGGTCACCGCGGAGGGCGTGCGATTCGGACTCGCGGAGTCGCGTCGGTCGCGTCGGCGCACCCACCGATGGGGAACCTCGGCGGCCTTCCGCCGAGACACCCGGGTGGCTGACGGAGTGCATCCGACGAGGGACGAGCCCCACCTCGAGGCGTGGGTCGGCGGGTGGGGCGGCGTCGACCGCTTCGTCTGATCGGCCCACACCCGCGTGTTTCCGGGGGTGTGGGGG
>NZ_JACYNU010000004.1:0-204241 GCF_014839455.1 Microbacterium sp. CFBP 8801
CCGTCGCGAGGGGGCGCGTCACGGGCAGTCCTTGGCGACGATGGCCAGCGTGATGGGCGTGCTCTTGTTCGCCGAGGTACCGCCGGAGGGGCTCGTCGAGGCGACGCGTCCCTCTGCGGGCGCATTGCCGTCCCGCTCACAGGACCCGATCGATACGGTTCCGAACCCGGCCGACAGCATCGCCGCACGCGCGGAGCTGACCGGCTGCCCGGACACATCGGGAACGGTGCCGCCCTGCCCGTTGCCGGGGCTGAGCGTGATGACCGACCCCGCGGCCGCCGAACCCGCGCCGGGGTTCATCGCGGCCACGCGGTCGCCGCCGAACTCGGAGTCGACCGGGTCGCCGATCGAGACGCGGAAACCGGCGCCTTCGAGGGTGGACCGGGCGCTGTCGAGGCTCTGACCGACGACGTTCGGGAGGTCGCGCTGGATGGTGCGCAGCAGGTTGGAGGCGGGGTCGGGGAACCGGTCGCCACCGTAGAAGTCGTCGGACGAGCGCTGGACGTCGGCGGCGAGCGGGTAACGGATGTCGGACAGTGCGCGCCCACCCCAGTACTTGCGGAACAGGTCTTCGCTGCCCTCGTAGTTGCCGACCCAGGCCGCGGTCGTCGTGTTGGTCGACGACTCGATCATCCAGGTCTGCCATCCCTCGTGGGTACCCGTCTTGCCGAGCACCGGGGTGCCGTCGCGCGGGTTGCCCTGCGAGCCGGTGCCGCCGCCAGCCATGACGCCCTGCAGGGCGTAGGCCGCGGTCGCCGCGATCTCGGGGGTCAGGGCCGGCGAGCACGTGCGCTCGGGGGGCAGACGATCGACGCCCTTGTTATCGGTGATCTTGTCGATGACCTTGGGCTGGCACAGCATGCCGCCGTTCGCCACGGTCGCGTACGCGCCGGCCATGGCGATGGGCGAGACGTTGTCGTTTCCGATGACGTTGTTGGCGTACTGCATCGTGATGTCGGTGCCGTCACCCCGGGTGACGCCCAGCTTCTTCGCGGTCTTGGCGATGTCGCAGAGATCCAGCTGGGCGGCCATCTGCAGGTAGCCGGTGTTCAGCGAGTCGCGCGTGAACATCATGGGGGTTCCCACGTAGCCGCCGTTGTTGGCGAAGTTGTTGATGCGGTCGTTGTTCATGTTGACATAGTTGCCGCTACAGGAGTTCGTCATGTTCGGCACCGGACCCATGCGGCCGTTCAGCGTCTCGTTGAGCGAGTGGCCCTTCTCGAGCCAGTCCACGAGCGTGAAGAGCTTGAACGTCGACCCCGCGCTGAAGCCGATCGAGCCGCCGTTCGTGCTGTCACCGGCGAACACGACCGAGTTGAACGACGGATCGGCCTCGGCCTGACCCGGGTCCTGCGTGAACTTCGTGTTCTGCGCGATCGCGAGGATGCGACCGGTCTTCGACTCCGTGTTCACGACCGTCGAACCGAACTTCATGCCGTCGAAGCTCTGCGGCGCGTAGGCGTTCATCGCGTTCTGCGCGGCATCCTGAACCCGCCAGTCGAGCGTCGTCTGGATCGTGAGGCCGTCCTGACGCAGCGCGCGGACGCGCTCGTCGGTGTCGGTGCCGAAGGCCGGGTCGCTCAGGATCGTCGAGACGACGTACTGGCAGAAGTACGGAGCGGCCGACGAGGCGCAGCCCTGGCTGGTGGGCGTGATCACCGGGCTGATCGGCTCGAGGGCGGCCGCCACGTACTGCTCGTGCGTGATCTTGCCGTCGACCTCCATGCGGCTGAGCACGTAGAGCTGTCGGCCCTTGGTCTCGCTGTAGCCGTCGGCGGCGTTGAGCAACTGCTCCTGCGTGATCTCGCCGTTGTCGCGCAGCGTGTACAACGCCTGGATCGTGCCCTGATCGACGTCGTCGATCGAGCCGTCGGGCTGCTTGTTGTACGCCGTGCCGTCGTTGTCGAAGATCGACCCCTCGGCGCGGTCGATGCGGAAGCGGTTGGGGTTCTGCACCATGCCCGCGAGGATCGCCGACTGGCTGACGCTCAGCTGCGAGGCCGGGGTGTTGAAGTAGTACCGCGCGGCGGCGTCGATGCCGTACGTGGTGCCACCGAAGTTCGCGATGTTCAGGTAGCCCAGAAGGATCTGATCCTTCGTGTACTCCTTCTCGAGCTGGATGGCGTAGCGCATCTCCTGCAGCTTGCGCTGGTAGCCCTCGGTGCCCTCGGACTGCACGGCCTCGAGGGCGCACTTCTGAAGTGCCTCGTCGCGCGTCATGCCGGGGTCGCTGTCGGTGGGCTCGACGGCGCGGGCTTCGAGCTCGCAGCGCTGCACGAGCACGTTCTTGACGTACTGCTGGCTGATCGACGAGCCACCCTGCGTCTCGCCGCCCGAGGCGTTGCTCAGCAGCGCGCGGGTGGTGCCGATGAGGTCGACGCCGCCGTGCTGGTAGTACCGCGGGTCTTCCGACGACAGGATCGCGTCGTACATCACCGGGTTGACCTGGTCGAACGTGACGGGGGAGCGGTTCTGGTCGTAGAACTTCGCCAGCACCCGGTCGCCGGCCATGAGCGTCGTCGGCTCCATGAGCTCGTCGGGCTGCAGGTAGCTCGGCATCTTGTCGAAGATGGTGATGGCGCTGGAGGCGGCGGCGCCGGACACGGCGATGGCCGGCGTCACAGCGGCGGTGACCAGGAGTCCGGCGACCGCGCTCAGGCCGACGAGGCCGACGATGCCGCCGAGGGCACCGCTAGCCGTACGTTTGTTCTCGGGCATAGGGTTGATGCTAAGCGACGTTGCTGGGCGATGCCTTGAAGGCGTGCGCCCGCACGCGTACGCGTTCATCCCGCGCGCACGAGTCTGCGCGCGCCGAGTCACCGCCGGGAGCCCGAATGATCACGTGGGAGTACGTCACCACGCCGCTGTTGATCCACAACACCGCCGCGATCCTCAACAACTGGGGCAAGCAGGGCTGGGAGCTCGTGCAGGTCGTGCCCGGCCCCGAGGGTGGGCTCGTCGCCTACCTCAAGCGGCCCACGGGCGGCGGGACGGCCAACGCCGGTCTCGGCGCGGCCGAACAGGCGGCCCGCCAGTTCGAGGGCCAGCAGTGAGCGTCTCGCAGCGCCTGGCGGAGCTGGGCGTCGAGGTGCCCGCCGTCGTCCCGCCCGTGGCGTCCTACATTCCGGCCAAACGGTACGGCGACCTCGTCTACACTTCGGGCCAGTTGCCGATGGTGCAGGGATCGTTGCCGGCGACCGGCAAGGTGGGGGAGTCCGCCGGACTGGTGAGCCCCGCCGACGCTCGTTCCTTCGCCCGCCAGTGCGCGTTGAACGCGATCGCCGCGGCCGCCGCCGTGGCCGGCGGTGTCGACAATCTCACCGGTGTGCTCAAGCTCACCGGGTTCGTGGCATCCGTTCCCGAGTTCACCGGTCAGCCGGGAGTCATCAACGGGGCGAGCGAGTTCTTGGGCGAGGTGTTCGGCGAGGCCGGCGCGCACGCCCGCTCCGCCGTGGGCGTTCCCGTGCTGCCGCTCGACAGCCCCGTCGAGGTCGAGGTGGTCTTCACCGTCGTGTGAGGATCGATTCCGGATGCCGGGCACCCGGCGAGACGAAGGGGACGTGCGGTCGTACCGCGCGTCCCCTTCGTCGTTTCTCGTCCGCGACGCGGATGGCGTCGCGAACGATGGTCTCTGCGATGGCGCCACGCGCCCGCACGGAGTGAGACCGTCGGTCGTGGACGCCGTCGAACACGACATCCACGACCGGTGATCACTTCACCTGGGCGCTGATCACGCTCATGACGGCGGTGTCGGCGAGCGTCGTGGTGTCGCCCACCTCGCGCCCCTCGGCGACGTCGCGGAGCAGCCGGCGCATGATCTTGCCCGAGCGCGTCTTCGGCAGCTCGCCCACGATGTACACGTCGCGGGGACGCGCGATGGGACCGATCTGCTCGCCCACCCATCTGCGCAGCTCGTCTCCGAGGCCTTCCACCGGATTCTGCTTCAGGAAGCGGCTCTTGATGATGACGAACGCCACCACCGCCTGCCCGGTCGTCTCGTCGGATGCGCCGACCACCGCCGCCTCGGCGACGCCCTCGTGGCCGACCAGGGCCGACTCGATCTCGGCGGTCGACAGGCGGTGGCCCGAGACGTTCATGACGTCGTCGACGCGCCCGAGCAGCCAGACATCGCCGTCGTCGTCGAGCCGAGCACCATCGCCCGCGAAGTAGTACCCCTTGTCGGCAAACTTGTCCCAGTAGGTCTCGCGGTAGCGGTCGGGGTCGCCCCAGATGCCGCGCAGCATGCTCGGCCACGGCTCGGTGACCACGAGCAGACCGCCTCCGCCATTGCCCACCTTCTCGCCCTGCTCGTCGACGACCGCGATCGAGACGCCGGGGATCGGCACCTGGGCCGATCCGGGCTTGGTTTCGGTGACGCCCGGCAGGGCCGAGATCATGATCGCGCCCGTCTCGGTCTGCCACCAGGTGTCGACGATCGGAGCCTCGCCGGCGCCGATGATGTCGCGGTACCAGATCCACGCCTCGGGGTTGATGGGCTCGCCCACCGAGCCGAGCAGCCGGATCGACGACAGGTCGAACTTCTGCGGGACGTCGCGCCCGATCTTCATGAACGAACGGATCGCGGTCGGAGCGGTGTAGAACACGCTCACACCGTGCTTCTCGATGAGCTCCCACCAGCGGCCCGGGTGAGGCGCGTCGGGGGTGCCCTCGTACAGCAGCTGGGTGGCGCCGTTGGCGAGCGGACCGTAGGTGACGTACGTGTGGCCGGTGATCCACCCGATGTCGGCGGTGCACCAGTACACGTCGGTCTCGGGGTGCACGTCGTGCACGACGCGGTTCGTGAAGGCCGCCTGCGTCAGATACCCGCCGGAGGTGTGCAGGATGCCCTTCGGCTTACCGGTCGTCCCCGACGTGTAGAGGATGAACAGGGGCGTCTCGGCCGGGAATGCCTGCGCCTCGTGCTCGGCCGATGCCGACGGCACGACATCGTGCCACCAGAGGTCGCGGTCGTCGGTCCAATCGACCTCGTTCGCGCCGCGCTTCACGACGATCACGTGTTCGACGGTCTCTTGGATGCCGGATCCGTTGCGGTCGGCGAGAGCCTGATCGACCGCGGGCTTCAGGGGCGACACCTTGCCCTTGCGCCACCCGCCGTCGGCGGTGATGACGACCTTCGCCCCGGCATCGTCGATGCGGGCGCGCAGGCTGTCGGCCGAGAATCCGCCGAAGACGACGGAGTGCACCGCGCCGATGCGGGCGACGGCGAGCATCGACGCGATCGCCTCGGGGATCATGGGCAGGTACAGCGCGACGCGGTCGCCCTGCTCCACGCCGAGCTCGGTGAGGACGTTGGCGAGGCGTTTGACCTCGTCGGTGAGCTCGGCGTAGCTGACGTTGCGCTGGTCGCCGGGCTCGCCCTCCCAGCGCAGGGCGATGCGGTCGCCGTGTCCGGCCTCGACGTGACGGTCGAGGCAGTTGTAGGCCACGTTCAGCTCGCCGTCGCCGAACCACTCGGCGAACGGCGGGTTCGACCAGTCGAGCACGCGGGTGAAGGGAGTGTGCCAGTGCAGCTCGCGAGCCTGGTCCGCCCAGAAGCCCTCGCGATCCGCGGCGGCGCGCTCGTACAGGCTACGATCCGCGACGGCTTGCGCTGCGAACGACGCCGCCGGGGCGAACCGGCGGGTCTCGTTGAGGAGATGGTCGATCTGGCTGCTCATCGCGGCGCTCCTTCGCGTTCACGCGACGCCGCGTCGGTGCGCGACGTCATCACCCGGGTCACGCTATCGACCCCCTCCGACACCGGCCACCTCCGATAGTTGGCATCGGCTCGGGATCAAAACAGGTGATATATCGGGGTGAATGGGTCTGGAAGTTGGCCAGGCCGTTCTCCCGCGCGTAACCTAGTCATGCCGGAACATTGTTTCGGCACTCGCGTCGGGGGGAGCCCCCCAATTTTCCTCCGGCGCCTGGCGGCATCCCTCGCCCCCCACTGTAGGGATGCCGCCCCCTCCTCTTTCCGCGGCCGGTGGCCTGCGATGCCGGCCCCGAGGGGCCATCCCTCGCCGGGGCGCACACCCGCTGACGCGGCGAGAACGACCGTTCCTCCCCACGGTGTCGATGCGTCGGAGCATCCACCGATCGCTGTTTTCGCTCGACGCGCGCGGGGGCGTCCTCCCTACGTTCGTCGTCGTGTCTTCCGTCATTCCCCTGCACCGGCCCGATCCCGCTGAAGCGCCCCCCGTCTGGGACGATCCGGCGTTGGCGTTCCTGCGGCCGTTCCTCGACGACGGGTCGGTGACCGATCTCTTCGTCAACGGAGACCGGGGACTCTTCATCGATCGAGGGCGCGGCATCGAATGCGTGGCGTCATGGCGCGCGAGCGAGCTCGAGGTCCGTCGGCTCGCGGTGCGTCTCATCGCGCTCGGCGGTCGCCACCTCGACGACGCGTCGCCCTGCGTCGACGTGCGGCTCGAACGCGGGGTCCGCGTACATGCCGTGCTCGCACCGGTCGCCGTGGGCGGAACGAGCATCTCTGTGCGGGTGCCGCGGTGGGACGCCCCCGATCTCGTCGGGCTCGAACGCGGGGGCATGTTCACCGCGACGCAGCGCGCGCGTCTGGAAGACATGGTCGATCGGCGGTGGAACATCCTCATCAGCGGCGCCACCGGGGCCGGCAAGACGACGTTGCTCGCCGCCCTGCTGGGGCGAGTCCCCGCCGGGGAACGTCTCATCACCGTCGAAGAGGTGGCCGAGCTCCGGCCGGATCACCCCCATCACGTCGCGCTCGAGGCCCGCCAGGCGAACCTCGAGGGCGCCGGGGCTCTCACCGTGGCCCGCCTCGTACGCGAGGCGCTGCGCATGCGACCCGACCGCCTCGTTCTGGGGGAGTGCCGCGGCGAAGAGGTACGCGACCTGCTCATGGCGCTCAACACCGGCCACGACGGAGGCGCCGGCACGCTGCATGCGAGCAGCCTGCGCGACGTGGCGACGCGACTGGAGGCTCTGGGGTCGCTGGCGGGAATGGATGCCACCACCACCGGCCGGCAGGCCGCGAGCGCCATCGGTGCCGTGGTGCACGTCGAACGTCGTGACGGACGCCGCCGGGTCACGGGATGGGGGCGCCCGGTACTGAGCGACGGGCGTCTGCGCATCGATGCGGAGCCGTGGTGAAAGCGGGGCGCGCCGCGATCGGTCGCGCCGACGCCCTCGAGACCACGATGCGTCTCGCCGTGCTGCTGGGCGCGGGGCTGACCCCGGCGCGCGCGTGGGCCGTCGTCGCCGAGCAGGGGGATGCGACGGCGGTGGGCGCGGCACGGGCGGCGGCGCGCGGCGACGATGTCGCCGAGGTCCTGCGCTCGGCGGGTGAGACCTGGAGCGATGTCGCCGCGGTCTATGCGGTCGCCGTCGATGCCGGTGCGCCGTTGGCCGATACGCTGCGCACGATCGGGGGAGCCCTGCGGGACGCCGCCGAGATCTCGGCCGACGTGCGCGTGGCACTCGCCGAACCCGCGGCGACCGCGCGGCTGCTCGCGTGGCTCCCGGTTCTGGGGGTTCCGCTGGGGCTCGCCCTGGGCTTCGATACAGTCGGCATCCTGGTGACCGATCCGCTCGGCACGGCCTGTCTCGTCGGGGGCGCGCTCCTTGTCGTGGCCTCACGCCTCTGGGCCCGCCATCTCGTGCGCCGAGCGAGGCCACCCCGAGGTGTGCCGGGTCTGAACGCCGAGCTGTGGGCGGTCGCCCTCTCGGCGGGGATCTCGGTCGATCGGGCGCGTCAGCTCGCCACCGCAGCCGGCCGCGTCGAGCCGCCGCTCTCCGAGGCCTCGGGGGACCAGGCCATCGAGGCGACCCTCGATCTTGCCGTGCGCGCCGGTGTGCCGGCGAGCGAGCTGCTGCGCGGCGACGCGTGGATGGCACGTCATCGCGCCCGCACCGAGGGGCGCGCGGCGGCCGCGCGCCTGTCGACGCACCTTCTCGTGCCGCTCGGCGCCTGCACCCTGCCCGCGTTCCTCCTGCTCGCCGTCGTGCCGATGATGCTCGGCCTGCTGCGTTCCAGCGGGTTCCCCTAGCGAGGGGTCACTCTCGCCCCCACCCGCTCACCTCCCCTCGATCCGATGGGCGGAGATGCCTCTTCGCCCGGGTCTCTCACCGAAAAGGAGTCGCCATGACCATTCCCTTCCTTCCCACCGCCGCCGACGCTCGTCACGAGACGTGCGTCCCCGCGCTGACCTCGGGGCGCGCGGGTGCCCTCTTCCTCGATGAGAGAGGAGCCGCGACCGCCGAATACGCCATCGCGACCATGGCCGCCGTCGCCTTCGCCGGGCTGCTCGTCGTCATCATGCGCAGCGACGAAGTGCGCGGGATCCTCACCGATCTCGTTCGTCGTGCGCTGACGGTGCAGTGATGTCCGCGGTTCGCCGGGCCGAGCGTCGATGGCCGCGGCTCGACGAGCGCGGTGCCGTGACCGCGGAGTTCGCCGTCGCGCTGCCCGCGCTCATCGTCGTGCTGGCGCTGGGGGTGGGGGCGCTCGGCTCGGTCGCCACGGCCGTCCGGCTGCAGCACAGCGCCACCGAGGCCGCGCGACTGCTCGGGCGGGGAGACGGCGGCGGGCTCGCCGTCGTCGACGGCGTCGGGGGCAGCGCGTCGGTCGAACGCGTCGACGGCCTCGTCTGCGTCACGGCTTCCGCCCCGATCGCGTCGACGCTCCCGCTCGCGCCCGTGACCACACGGGCCTGCGCCCTCGACGGAGGGCGCTGATGGCGGGAACGGTCGCGGTGGTCGGCGTCACCGCGGTCGTGGCGGGCGCCACCGTCGCTCTCGGACTCGCTCTCGGCGCCGTGGTGCAGGTGCAACGGCTGTCGGGGATCGCGGATGCCGCCGCCCTCGCCGCGGCCGACACGGTGAGCGGGGCGGTGACGGGGGTGCCCTGTGAGGCGGCGACGGTCGTCGCCGAGCAGGGGGGTGCGAGCCTGCAGGAGTGCGATGTCGACGGCCTGGTCGCCACCGTCACCGTCGCTGGGGCGTACGGTGGGATTCCATTCGATGTGCGCGCGCGGGCCGGACCACCCGATGTCCCGAGCCCATGAGTCCTCCCGGAACCCCGCCAGGCAGGCGTGTGTATGGTGTGCATCGACGAAAGGACCCCAGTGGCAAACGGCAAGAAGCTCGTCATCGTCGAGTCCCCGACGAAGATGAAGTCGATCCAGGGATACCTCGGCGACGACTACGAGGTGCTCAGCTCGGTCGGTCACATCCGCGATCTCGCGTCGAAGAAAGAGATCCCGGCCGACAAGAAGGCGGCGTACGGCAAGTACTCCATCGACGTCGAGAACGACTTCGACCCGTTCTACGTGGTCAACGACCGCAAGACCAAGACGGTGGCCGAGCTCAAGCGCGCGCTGAAGACGGCCGACGAAGTCCTGCTGGCCACTGATGGTGACCGCGAAGGCGAAGCCATCGCGTGGCACCTGCTCGAGGTTCTCAAGCCCAAGGTCCCCGTGCGTCGCATGATCTTCCACGAGATCACGAAGGATGCCATCCGCGAAGCCGCCGAGAACACTCGCGAACTCGACGTGTCGCTGGTCGACGCGCAGGAGACCCGTCGCGTGCTCGACCGCCTGTATGGCTGGGACGTCTCGCCCGTGCTCTGGCGCAAGGTGGGATCCGGCCGCGAGGGCACGGCGCTCAGCGCCGGCCGCGTGCAGTCCGCCGCGACCCGCATGGTCGTCGAACGCGAGCGCGAGCGCATGGCGTTCGTGTCGGCGTCGTACTGGGACGTCGAAGCGCTCGCGTCGCAGACCGGTTCTTCGTTCACCACTCGCCTCGCCCGTCTCGACGGTGCTCCCATCGCCCGCGGAAGCGACTACGACGACAACGGAAACCTCAAGAAGGCCGTCGTGGTGCTCGACGAGGCGAAGGCCCGCGCACTCGCCGCGGCCATCACCGCCGCCGGCCGCGCGACGGTGGCCAAGGTCGAGGCCAAGCCCGGCACGCGCAGCCCCCGCGCCCCCTTCACGACCTCCACCCTGCAGCAGGAGGCCGGTCGCAAGCTCTCGATGAGCGCCAAGCACGCCATGGGGGTCGCGCAGCGTCTGTACGAGAAGGGCTTCATTACTTATATGCGCACCGACTCGGTCGCCCTGTCGGGGCAGGCCATCTCGGCGGCGCGCGCACAGGCCGTCTCGCTGTACGGCGACAAGGCCGTCCCCGCCAACCCGCGCGTCTACAAGAGCAAGTCCAAGAACGCGCAAGAGGCGCACGAGGCCGTCCGCCCCTCGGGCGAGACCTTCCGCACGCCCGCGTCGCTCGCGTCGTCGCTCGACCGCGACGAGCAGAAGCTGTACGACCTCATCTGGAAGCGCACGGTCGCCAGCCAGATGGCCGATGCCAAGTACGAGACCACCACGGTCACCCTCACCGTCGCCGCGGGCGAGCAGGTCGCGGAGTTCACGGCATCCGGAACCGTCTACACCTTCAAGGGCTTCCTCGAGGCCTATGAAGAGGGCAACGACGAGAAGCGCAACGGGCGCGACGACGACGAGGACCAGTCCCTGCCCGCGGTCGCGGCGGGCGACGAACTCACCGTCAGCGACGTGGAGCCCAAGGGGCACAGCACCTCGCCCAAGCCGCGCTACACCGAGGCCAGCCTCGTGAAAGCGCTCGAAGAGAAGGGCATCGGCCGCCCGTCGACGTTCGCCAGCATCATCGGCGTCATCCTCGATCGCGGCTACGTCTCCAAGCGCGGACAGGCCCTGGTGCCCAGCTGGCTGGCCTTCAGCGTCGTGCGCCTGCTCGAAGAGCACTTCGCCGATCTCGTCGACTACGACTTCACGGCCGCCCTCGAAGACGACCTCGACGCGATCGCCCGCGGAGAGCAGCGTCGCACGGAGTGGCTGAAGTCGTTCTACTTCGGTTCCGACAAGCAGGTGGGCCTGCGGCACATCGTCGACAACCTCGGCGAGATCGATGCCCGCGAGCTCAACTCGACCCGCATCACCGACACGGCCACCCTGCGCTTCGGCAAGTACGGTCCGTACCTCGAGATCACCGAGCCCGGGGCCGACGCCGAGGAGAAGCCCCGCATCGTCAACATCCCCGAAGACCTCGCGCCCGACGAGCTCACGCCCGAGAAGGCCCAGGAGCTCATCGACGCCCCGGTCGCGGGCGACCGCGTGCTCGGCGAGAACACCGAGAACGGCAAGCTCGTCGTCGTGAAAGATGGCCGCTTCGGTCCGTACGTGCAAGAAGTGGATGCCGAAGAGCCCGACGAGGTCGACCAGGCCACCGGCGAGGTCGTCGAGCAGCCGAAGAAGCGCGGCGTGAAGAAAGAGGTCGCGCCCAAGCCCCGCACGGCCTCGCTCTTCCGCTCGATGTCGGTCGACACGATCGACCTCGACACCGCGCTGCAGCTGCTGTCGCTTCCGCGCGTCGTCGGCGCCGACCCCGAGACCGGTGCCGAGATCACCGCGCAGAACGGGCGGTTCGGGCCGTACCTCAAGAAGGGCACCGACTCGCGGTCGCTCGACGATGAGAAGCAGATCTTCGAGATCACGCTCGACGAGGCGATCGCCAAGTACGCCGAGCCGAAGTACGGCGCACGCCGTGCGTCGAGCGCCCTGAAGGAGTTCGACGCCGATCCGGTCAGCGGCAAGGCGATCAAGCTCAAGGACGGCCGCTTCGGACCGTACGTGACCGATGGCGAGACCAACGCCACGGTCCCGCGCGGTGAGGACGCCATGGCCGTCACCTTCGAGCGCGCCGTCGAGCTCATCGCCGACAAGCGCGCCAAGGGTCCCGCGCCCAAGAAGGCTCCGGCACGCAAGACGACGGCGACGAAGACGGCGGCCAGCAAGACGACCGCTGCCAAGACCGCGGCGGCCAAGACGACGGCGGCCAAGACCACGGCAGCCAAGACCGCGGCGGCCAAGACGACCGCGGCCAAGACGGCGGCCAGCAAGACGACCGCCGCCAGATCGACCGCCAGCAAGACGGCGGCAGCCAGCAAGACGGCCGCGCCGAAGGCCACGACCACGCGCAAGGCGCCGGCGACGCAGTCGTGACCATCGAGGACACCCGGCCGCTGCACGCCCCGCGCGCGGCGGCGGCCGGGGGCCCCGGCCTCTTCGTCACCTTCGAGGGCGGCGACGGGGCGGGAAAGACCACCCAGGCGTCGCTGCTCGAGCAGTGGGTGCGCTCCAACGGTCGCGACGTGGTGCGCACGCGCGAACCGGGCGGCACCGAGGTGGGCGTGAGAATTCGCGACATCGTGCTGCACCACCGGGGGCACATCAACGCCCGCGCAGAGGCTCTGCTGTACGCCGCCGACCGCGCGCACCACGTCGAGACGGTCGTGCAGCCGGCCATCGCACGCGGCGACGTCGTCATCCAGGATCGGTACCTCGACTCCTCCGTGGCGTATCAGGGGGCGGGCCGCGTCCTCGACGCCGACGACGTGCGGGCGCTGTCCCTCTGGGCAACCGACGGGCTGCTGCCCGACCTCACGGTGCTGCTCGACCTCGACCCGACCGCCGCGCGAGCGCGCCTCGACGCCGACGACAAGCCCTTCGACCGCCTCGAAGCCGAGAAGAACGAGTTCCATGCCCGCGTGCGTGACGGCTTCCTGGCTCTCGCACGACGTGAGCCGGAGCGTTTCCTCGTGCTCGACGCGACCGAGGCGCCCGAGGTTCTGGCCGCGCACGTGCGCGACGCCGTGACGACGCGGCTGCGCTGACGCGTCCTCGGGCGCGGTACCCCGGCGGTATCGACGTCCCTCGCCCGCCGGCGAGCTCGTCCTCGAGCTCGCGGTACGAGCCAGGGAACGCTGTCGGAGCCCACGGTTAGGCTGGAGCCCATGTCCGTCGCCCTCGATCCGCCGTCCACGCCCGCCGCGGCGGCGCCGTTCCCGTGGGACGCCGTGTGGGGGCAAGACGACGCCGTCGACACCCTGCGCGCCGCGGCATCCGACCCCGCCGCGCTGGCCCACGCCTGGTTGATCACGGGCCCTCCCGGGTCGGGGCGCTCGACCCTCGCGTACGCGTTCGCGGCGGCGCTCATCGCCGAGCCGGGCGACGAGCGGGCGCAGCAGCAGGTGCTGGCCCGCACCCACCCCGACCTCACCGCACTGCGCACCGAGCAGGTCGTCATCCGCATCGACGAGGCCCGCCGTCTGGTGGAGCGGTCGTCGTTCGCACCGTCGCTCGGGCGGCACCGGGTGATCGTCGTGGAAGACGCCGATCGCATGGCCGAACGCACGTCCAACGTGCTGCTGAAGGCCCTCGAGGAGCCCCCCGAGAAGACCGTGTGGGTGCTGTGCGCCCCGAGCGATGCCGACCTTCTGCCGACCATCCGCTCCCGCGTCCGACTCCTGCGCCTGCGAGAGCCCTCGGTCACCGACGTCGCCGCCCTCATCGTCGAACGCACGGGTGTCGCCCCAGACATCGCCGAGGAGTCCGCGCGCCACGCGCAGCGCCACATCGGCATGGCCCAGCGCCTCGCCACCGACGACGACGCCCGCGCCCGTCGTGCCGAGACCCTGGCTGCGGTCCTCGCGGTGCGCGGCATCGGCGACGCCGTCGAGGTGGCGGGACGCATCGTGCGCCTGGCCACCGACGACGCGAAGGCCCTCACCGCCACCCGCGACGAAGAAGAACGGCGTGCGCTGCTGCGCACCTTCGGCATCGCCGAGGGGGCCGCGGTGCCGCCGTCGGTCCGCGGCCAGGTCAACGCGCTCGAAGACGACCAGAAGCGGCGCGCCACCCGCAGCCTGCGCGACGGCATCGACCGCGTGCTCACCGACCTGCAGTCCCTGTTCCGCGACGTCGTGATGATCCAGTACGGCCGCGAGGGCGACCTGGTCAACAGCGAGCGCCTCGACGACCTGCGTTCGCTCGCGGCCGAGTGGACGCCGACCCGTACCCTCGGCGTGCTCGACCGCATTTCCGACACCCGCTCGCACCTCGAGCAGAACGCGGCGCCCCTCTTGGCATTGGAGAGTCTCATGATCACCGTCGCGAATGGTTCCGCCCCGTGAGCGCGCGCCGTCGTCTGGCCGCCGTGATCGCCGGCGTGGCCGGGGTCGCCCTGGCCCTGTCCGGGTGCCTCTACGCCCAGATCCCGCCGATGGCACCCGACGGGGGGCGCTCGCTCGCTCCGCAGACCGAGGGCGTCGACGCGGCACTCCTGCCGTACTACGGCCAGACGCTCGCGTGGGAAGCCTGCGGAAGCGCCGGGTTCGACTGCACGACCGTCACCGCCCCCCGCGACTACGCCGACCCTTCGGCCGGTGACCTGCAGCTGGCCGTCATCCGCCACCGGGCGACGTCGGGGGAGCCCCTGGGCTCCCTGTTGACCAACCCCGGTGGGCCGGGGGTCAGCGGCGTCGACACGGTGCGTGACTCGCTCTCGCTCGTCGCCGACGAGACGCTCACGAGCGCGTACGACGTCATCGGGTTCGACCCGCGCGGGGTGGGTCAGTCGTCGCCGGTGACGTGCTACGACGCCGCGGGCATGGACGCCTACCTGTACGACATCCCGCCCGGAGCGCGCGGCAGCGACGAGCGCAACGCCGCTCTCGAGCAGCGGCAGGTCGACTTCGCCCAGGCGTGCGAGAGCAACAGCGCCGGCATCCTGCCCTACGTCTCGACCGAGAACGCCGCGCGCGACATGGATCTTCTGCGCGGCGTGCTCGGCGACCCGAAGCTGAACTACCTCGGATTCTCGTACGGCTCGCTGCTGGGCACGACGTACGCCGGCCTGTTCCCCGAACGCGTCGGCCGCATGGTGCTCGACGGGGGCATCGACCCGAGCCTCCCGGCCAGCGCGAGCGGGATCGCTCAGGCAGTGGGTTTCGAGAACGCGCTGCGGGCGTTCATGGCCGACTGCGTGACGACGTCGGACTGCCCGTTCACGGGCTCGGTCGACGACGCGATGGCCGATCTGTCGTCGCTGCTCGAGCGGGTGGACGCGCGACCGATCACGGCGGGTGACGGTCGTCAGCTCGGAGCGGATTCGCTCATGACCGCGATCATCGCCGCGCTCTACAGCGACCAGAACTGGCCCTACCTGCGTGCCGCTCTGAGCGGCGCGCAGAACGGCGACGCGTCGGTGGCGTTCCAGCTCGCCGACTTCTACAACGGTCGCACCGACAGCGGCTACACCGACAACACGATGCAGGCGCTGCGCGCGTACAACTGCGTCGACTACCCCGCCGAGAGCGAGGCCGACAGCGACGCGCTGCTGGCCGAGCTCGAGCAGAAGGCCCCGGTCGTGGCGCCGTACTGGGTCGGACCCGATCCCTGCGACGCGTGGACCGCCCCGCCGACGGGAACGCGTGCGGCCATCACCGCGCCCGGCTCGCCGCCCATCGTGGTGCTCGGAACGACCGGTGATCCCGCGACCCCGTACGCCGAGGCGCAGAGCCTGGCCGACCAGCTGTCGCAGGGCGTGCTGGTGACCTACGTCGGCGAGGGACACCTCGCCTACAACAAGGGCAACGATTGCGTGAACGGCGCCGTCGACGACTACCTGGTCGACGGCACGGTGCCGGCCGAGGGCCTGCGCTGCGAATGACCCCCGAACCCACCGCCGGCGCCCGCGCCTAGGCTGGATCCGTCACACCCCGAGGAGACCCCCATGACCGCGCCCACCGCCGACCTGGCGTCGTACATCGACCACACCCTGCTCAAGCCCGAGGCCACGCGCGCCGACGTCGAGCGCATCATCGCCGAGGCCGCCGAGCTCGGCACCTACAGCGTCTGCCTGTCGCCGTCGTTCCTGCCCGTCGAGGTGCCCGCGGGACTCAAGGTCGCCGTCGTCTGCGGCTTCCCCAGCGGCAAGCACCACGCCGAGGTCAAGGCCGCCGAGGCCGCCCTGTCGGTGGCGCAGGGCGCCGACGAGATCGACATGGTCATCGACGTGGGCGCAGCGATCGAGGGGCGCTACGACGTCGTCGAGGCCGAGATCCGCGCGGTACGACTGGCCGCTCCGGCCCCGACCGTGCTGAAGGTCATCATCGAGTCGGCCGCACTGTCCGACGAGGCCATCGTCGCGGTGTGCGAGGTCGCCGTGGCCGCCGACGCCGACTTCGTGAAGACCTCCACCGGTTTCCACCCCGCCGGCGGGGCCAGCGTGCACGCCGTCGAGCTGATGAAGCGCACCGTCGGCGATCGCGCCGAGGTCAAGGCATCCGGAGGCGTCCGCACCCGTGCGGCGGCCGAAGAGATGATCGCCGCGGGCGCGACCCGCCTGGGCCTGTCGTCGAGCCGCGACATCCTCGCCGACCGTTCGGCGACCGGAGACTACTGATCCCACCCCGGCGCGCGTACCTCAGACCCCGCCGGAGCATGTAGAATCGATGATCGTGCACGCGACAGCGCGCACATGCCGCCTTAGCTCAGACGGCAGAGCGATTCACTCGTAATGAATAGGTCAAGGGTTCGATTCCCTTAGGCGGCTCCACCAGACCCTCACCCGCATATCGGGTGGGGGTCTTTTGGTTCGTCGGCGAGACGAACCTCGGAGCGACCCGCGGTGTGCCCGTGCCCCTCGGGCTGAAGCTGTCGGGTACGCGGCGTCGCGAGCGCGGAGCTGCGGGGGCGGGGGAGCCCGCCCGATAGGCTGGGATCCGTGTCGTCCCGTGCCGTGCGGCGGCGATCATCCGCCCGCTGACCGCAGGAGCCCCCGTGTCGAACGCGCTCGACGCCCTCATCGAGATCTTCACGTGGGTGGGGCTCGGTGGGGGCATTCTGCTCGCGTTCGTCGCGGTCGTCCTGGTGCTCGCCGACGGCACCTGGGTGCCCACGCGTGCCGTGGTCGAGCACGCCGAGGGCGGACGAGTGGTGCGCTGGTTCGACGAGGGCGGCGGTGTCAACGAAGCCCCCCTGACGCCGCACGACGACGCCCGCCTCGGTGACGCGGACATGGCCGACATCTTCTACCGGCGGGGCTCGGCGCACCGCATGCGGTTGACGCGGTCGTCGCCGTCGGTGCGATTCGTCTCGTTGCTCGCGGCCGGGGTGCTGGGGCTCGGAGCAGTATCGTTCGTCGCCTCGATCGTGCTGCTCTTCGTGCAGGGGTAGGACTTGACGCGAGGGACATATTGCTAGATAAGCTAGCGATATGTCCGGTTCTCCTGCGCCCACCCCGTCTCGACGCCGCGCCTCCGGCGACCCCGCCTCGTCGCGAGGCGACCGCCGACGCCGCTCCGCGCCCACGGTGTCGCGGTGGCTGCGCATCGGCATCCCGAGTCTGCTCGTGCTGCTCTGGGTGGTGGGCGGCTCGATCGGCGGTCCCTTCTTCGGCAAGGTCGACCAGGTGGCCACGAACGACCAGTCGTCGTTCCTGCCGCAGTCGGCGGACGCGACCGAGGTCAGCGAGCGACTCACCGACTTCACCGGGGGCGACACGATCCCGGCGCTCGTGGTCGCGGCCACCGACGACGGCAGCGCGCTCACCGACGTTCAGCTGAGTGCACTGCAGACCCTCGCGACCGAGGTGGCCTCGATCGACGGCGTCACGGGCGAGGCGTCGGCGCCGCTCGTGTCCGACGACGCCACGGCCGCGCAGATCTTCGTGCCGATCGACAGCTCCGGTGAGGTGCGCGAGGTCGTCGAGCAGGTGCGGGAGCGCGTCTCGGCCGACGTCCCCGCCGGGGTCGAGGCGTGGGTGACGGGACCCGCGGGGTTCACCGCCGACCTGGTGAAGGGCTTCCTCGGCATCGACGGGCTGCTGCTGATCGTCGCGCTCGGCGCGGTGTTCGTCATCCTCGTGGTGGTCTACCGCTCGCCGCTGCTGCCGGTGCTCGTGCTGCTGACGTCGGTGTTCGCGCTGTGCGTGGCGTTGCTGACCGTGTGGTGGCTCGCGTTCGCGGGGATCGTGGTGCTGAACGGGCAGGTGCAGGGGATCCTCTTCATCCTCGTCATCGGCGCGGCCACCGACTACGCCCTGTTGTACGTCGCCCGATTCCGTGAGGCGATCGGTGAGGGCGAGAAGAGGTGGGATGCCACGATCCGGGCCTGGAAGGGAGCGGTCGAGCCGATCCTGGCCTCGGGCGGAACGGTCATCGCGGGCCTTCTGTGCCTGCTGCTCTCCGACCTCGCCACCAACCGAGCGCTCGGGCCCATCGCCTCGATCGGCATCGCGTTCGCCGTGCTGTCGGCTCTGACCTTCTTGCCGGCGCTGCTCGCCCTCTGCGGCCGTGCCGCGTTCTGGCCGTTCCTGCCGAAGCCCGGAGCTGCGGCCCTGCCCGCCGACCTCACTGCGCCCGCGAAGGGCGTGTGGCCGCGACAGGCGCGGTTCGTCGCGCGCCGCGCACGCCCCGTGTGGATCGTGTGCACCCTGGTGCTCCTCGCCGCCTGCGTGGGGGTGACCCAGCTGCGCGCCGACGGCGTTCCCGCCAGTGACCTCGTGCTCGGTGCCTCCGAGGCGCGCGATGGACAGGCGGCCCTGGCCGAGCACTTCCCGGGCGGATCGGGCAGCCCCGCCTACGTGCTGGTGCCCGAGGACCGGGCGGCCGACGCCGTCACGGTGCTCGGACGCACCGTCCGCATCGACAGCGTGGGCGTCCTCGCCGCCGACGCCCCCGGCGGACAGGCACCCGTGTCGGTGAGCGACGGTGTCCTGCAGACCACCGCTTTCGGTGCACCGGGAACGCCCGCGCCCGCGCCGACCGTCTCGGACGGTGACGTGCTGTTGGCCGCGACGCTGTCCGATACCGCCGACTCCTCGGCCGCCGACGACACGGTGAGGTCGCTGCGCGCCGACCTGACCGCCGAGCTCGGCGAGGGGACGGCGCTGGTGGGCGGCGTGACGGCGACCGACATCGACTCGGTCGACACCTCGATCCGCGACCGCACCCTGATCATCCCGATCGTGCTCGTCGTCATCCTGCTCATCCTCATGGCGCTGCTGCGCTCGATCGTCGCTCCGCTCATCCTGATCGGGACCGTCATCGTGTCGTTCGGCGCGGCGCTGGGCGTGAGCGCCCTGGTCTTCGACGGCGTGTTCGGGTTCCCCGGTGCCGACCCGTCGGTGCCGCTGTACGGATTCGTGTTCCTCGTCGCCCTCGGTGTCGACTACAACATCTTCCTGATGTCGCGGGTGCGCGAGGAGTCCCTCGTGCACGGCACCCGACCCGGCATCCTGCGGGGGCTGGTCGCGACGGGCGGCGTGATCACCTCGGCCGGCCTGGTGCTGGCGGCGACCTTCGCTGCCCTGGGTGTTATCCCGATCCTGTTCCTCGCGCAGATCGCGTTCATCGTCGCGTTCGGGGTGCTGCTCGACACCTTCGTCGTGCGTTCCCTGCTCGTTCCCGCGCTGGCCTACGACCTCGGACGCCGCATCTGGTGGCCGTCGAAACTCGGCCGGGCCGATGTCGACGCGCGTAGGCTCGACGCATGACCCGGGCGCTGTTCATCGTCGATGTCCAGAACGACTTCACCGAGCGCGGAGCGCTGGGCGTCGAGGGCGGTGACGCGGTCGCCGAACGCATCTCGCGCCACCTCGAAGCCCACGCCGACGACTACGCGGTCGTCGTCGCCTCGCGCGACTGGCACCACGGCGACGACGACAACGGGGGGCACTTCTCGGCCACCCCCGATTTCGTCGACACCTGGCCGGTGCACTGCGTCGGCGGCACGTACGGGGCGGACTACGACGAGGTGTTCGACACCGCGCGGGTGACCCACCACCTCAAGAAGGGGCAGGGAAAGCCCGCCTACTCGCTCTTCGAGGGCGTGTCCGACGACGGCCAGACGGCCGCGGGCATCCTCGAGGAGCACGGCATCCGGCACATCGATCTCGTCGGCATCGCGACCGACTACTGCGTGCGGGCGTCGGCTCTCGACGCGATCGCCGCGGGGCGTTCGGTGCGCGTGCTGACCGACTTGATCGCCGGCGTGCACCCGACCTCGAGCGCCGCGGCGCTGGCCGAGATCGAGGCGGCCGGCGCAGAGCTCACGCGCTCTCGGCGATGACGTCGTCGGCGCGGGGGATCGTGATGGTCACGCTCGTCCCCTCGCCCGGGTCGCTCGCGATGCGCAGCGTCCCACCGTGCGCCGACACGATCTGGCGGACGCTCGCGAGGCCGATGCCGCTTCCTCCGTCGCTCGCGTCGGCGTAGCGGCCGCGCTGGCCCTCGGTCGTGATCGTCGCCAGGTCGTCGGGGTGGATGCCCCGGCCGTGATCGCGCACGCGCACGGCGGCGCCCTCGTCGGTCTCGAACAGGTCGATCTCGATGACGTCGTCGGAGTACTTGGCGGCGTTCTCGAGCACGTTGGCGACGGCGCGACGAAGCCCCAGGACGTCTCCCAGCACCGGAACGGCGTCGACGTGTCCGAACTGCACGCGGGTGGGCGCCTGTCCGGGAAGAACGAGAGCGACCGCACCGCGGGTGATGAGGTCGAGCGTGGCGCGGCGGCGACCGCGATCCGCCGTCGTGGTCGAGTCTGCGAGCAGCGCCTGGGCCATGGCGATGAGGTGGTCGCTCGCCTCGCCGGCGAGACGCAGCAGGCGGTGATCCGGGTCGAGCTCCTCGCCGATGAGATCGAGGTACCCGCGCAGAGCGGTCACGGGCGAGAGCAGGTCGTGCGCGAACGTGCGCTGCAGCGCGTCGCGATGGTCGACCTCCTGCTTCTCGGTGGTGAGGTCGCGCACGATCTTCACGAAACCGAGCACCTGGCCCTGATCGTTGCGGATCGCCGAGATCGTCACGCGGGCCCAGAACTCACTGCCGTCCTGCCGCACGCGCCAGCCGGTGTCTTCGACGTGCCCGTCG
This sequence comes from Microbacterium sp. CFBP 8801, assembly GCF_014839455.1. NCBI lineage: Bacteria > Bacillati > Actinomycetota > Actinomycetes > Micrococcales > Microbacteriaceae > Microbacterium > Microbacterium sp. CFBP 8801. Next base: position 20,729 of record NZ_JACYNU010000004.1, read on the forward strand.
CGCTGGGCGGCGGCGAGCAATTGGTCGGGGACGCCACGACGCCGGTCTTCTTCGCGGTAGAAGGTCGAGAAGTGCGACCCGACGATCTCGGCTTCGCTGTACCCCTTGATCAGTTCGGCGCCGAGGTTCCACCCCCGCACGAATCCGCCGCTGTCGAGCTTGACGATGGCGAAGAGGTCGACCTGACCGTCCCAGTCCGCCGGCATGGAGCGTCGGATGGGCAGAGGAGTCGGCTGCGCAGAAGAAGGAAGGTGGGCGTCTGTCATCGGAGGCTCGCTCTCTGCGGTGCTCATCGGCGCACGCAGAAGCGGCTCGGGATGCTTGCTGAAGGCATTCTCCGATCATCCCCGACGCGGCGACCCCGCGACAGAGATTGACAAGATCATTACGCCTCCGAAACCGTCACGACACGGTGACGAGGGTGCGCTGCCAGCCGCTGGAGCCGTTGGGCGCGATGGGGGCTGCATCCTCGATCTGCACGTTGCCCTGTTTGTCGGTCGCCCGCACGGCGATGTAATGCGTGCCCTTCTCGGCGGTCCAGTCGTACTTCCACTGCACCCACGACTGGTCGTTGATGGGCGTCGACAGGGTGGTCGGCTGCCACTCGCCGTTGTCGATGCTCACCTCGACCGTGGCCACGCCGATCGGCTGCGCCCACGCCATGCCGGCCACGGTGATCGCACCGGCGGTGACGGGCGTACCGATCTTCGGGGTGTCCACGCGCGACGACATCTTGATGGGGGCTTCGGCGGAGTAACCGCGGGGGGTCCAGTAGGCCTCGACCTCGTCGAAACGGGTGACGGTGAGCTTGGTGACCCACTTCGTCGCCGACACGTAGCCGTAGAGACCCGGGACGACCATGCGCACGGGGAAGCCGTGTTCGAACGGCAGGGGTTCTCCGTTCATGGCGACGGCGAAGATGGCATCCAGGTTGTCGTCGGTCAGCGAGCCCAGGGGAGTGGATGCCGTGTACCCGTCGACGCTCTCGGAGAGCACCATGTCGGCCCCGGACTGAACCCCCGCCATCCGCAGGATGTCGCGGATCGGCACGCCGGTCCAGATGGCGTTGCCGACCAGACCTCCGCCGACCTCGTTCGACACGCAGGTCAGGGTCACGCCGTACTCGTCGAGACCCATGTTGACCAGGTCGTCGAAGCTGAGCTCGATCGGTGTGTCCACCATCCCCTCGATCGACAGGCGCCAAGTGGTCGGATCGACGTTCGGAACGGTGAGCGCGGTGTCGACGCGGTAGAAGTCGGCGTTGGGCGTGATGATCGGGCTGAGGCCCGGGAGCTCCCAGTTCGCGCCCTCGGGGAGGGTGACGGTCGTGCGGGCCGTGGGCAGGCGCAGGGCGTCGCGCGCGGCGGCCACCGACGAGCTGGTCGCGTTGAGCACGCGGGCACCCACTCCGACGACGACCGCGCCCACGGCGGTGAGGCCGGTGAACAGCAGGAAGCCGCGTCGATCCGTGCCGCGCGTGTCGGCGTCGGCTGCGGCAGCGGTCATCCAGCGGCGCAGCTTGGTGGTCGAGAACATCAGCACGAACACGCCGGCGGCGGTGCCGATCACGGGGGGCAGCCAGGCCAGGGCACCGGCTCCCGTGCGGGTGAGGATGGCGACGGTGGCGAGGACGCCGCCGATGGCGAGCACCACGGCGCCGGCGGGGCGCAGGCGGTACTGCAGAATGCCGGCGATGGCCGCGGCGACGGCGGCACCGAGTCCGACGCCGGCGAGGAGCGCGATCTTGTCGGTCTCGCCGAACAGCGTGATCGCGAGCTCCTTCAGCGGCCGGGGCACGATGTCGACGATGACGGAACCGACCGCGAGGATCGGGCTCGCCGACCGCGCGAAGAGGGCGGCGAGCAGCTCGGCGACGGCCAGCAGGACCGCCGCCGACACGATGCCGGCGAACGCGGCCCACGGCCACGCGTGCCGCTTCCGGGCCTTCGTCGGGGTGGAGTTCTTCACCGCGGTGTCGGTCGACATGGCATCCCTCGTTCCTGCTCCCCACGCACGCGCGGTTACGCCTCACACTCTGTTCGGAGCGGCGGGCGAAACGGATGTCGCGTCGAGCGGCCGAGCGGCGCGTCGGGGCGCCAGGGTGAAGACGACGACTCCCGTGACGATCAGCGCGAGCGCCACGGCGAGGCCCGCCGTCAGCGGCTCGTGCAGCAGCGGGACCGCGACGAGGGCGGTGAGGACCGGGCTCAGGGCTCCGGCTGTCGCGGTGATGCTGCTGCCGAGGTTCTTCACCGCGACGACGTAGCACGCGGTCGAGAGAAGTCCGGTGCCGATGCCCTGCACGAGGGCGTAGGTGCCGAGGCTCGCGAGGTCGGCGGTGCCGGCAAACAGGTGCGAGGGCATCGCGCCGGTCACGATGAGCACGACGGCGGCGAGCGTGGAGCTGAGCGAGACGATCACGATCACACCGAGCGGATCGAGGCGCGTTCGGGCGAGGCCGAGCGTGTAGACGGCCCAGACGAAGCCCGCGCCCACGAGCACGGCGACGCCGCCGACGCTCGCGGTGTCGCCGGTGAGGGCCGCGGCGGCGGCGATCCCCGCGACGATGGCCCCGAGCGCGAGCAGGCGTCGGCGCGAGACGGCGGTGCGATGGCGGAGGAAGAGCAGGACGGCGACGAACAGCGGCACGGTACCGGGGACGAGCAGCCCGGTGAGCGCCGCCGAGGTGAGGTGCGCGCCCCACGCGAAGATCAGGAAGTGCGGAAGGCCGGCCAGCAGCACGAGCGCGACGACGGCGGGGCGTTCGGTGCGCAGGATGCGGAGGGTCCGCGGGATCCACGGGACGAGCAGCAGGCCGGGCACGGCGAAACGCACGACCGCGGCGTCGGCCATCGTCAGCCCCGCGCCGTCGAGGGCGCGCGTCGACAGGGCGAACGCCGACCACAGCGCCACGACGGCCGCGAGGGCAGCGGTGCCGACGGCGGCGCGGGGCGACAGGAGAGAAGGGCGGGGAAGGGCGAAGGTCGTCACCCCTCGACGGTAGGGAGCGCCGCGCCGCAGCCGATTGCGAATATTGCCGAACAGTGACGTGGATTGGCAGAATCTGCTGCATGCACTCGCTCGACCGCATCGATTGCCTCATTCTGCTCGAACTCCAGCAGGACGCCCGCCTGACCAACCAGGAGCTCGCCGACCGCGTCGGGCTGTCGCCCTCGCCCTGTCTGCGGCGCGTGCGCCAGCTGGAGCAGGCGGGCATCATCGAGGGCTATCGCGCCGTCGTCTCGCCGCGCGCCGTCGACCTCCCCATCACCGCGTTCGTGCGCCTGCGGCTCGCCTCGCACGAGGGGGCGACGGTCGACGCCGTCGAGGAGCGCCTGCGCGCCATTCCGCACATCGTCGAGGCGCACCTGCTCGCCGGAGACTGGGACTACCTCGTGCGCATCGTCACGTCGAGCTTCGACGCGTACGAGCGACTGCTGCGCGAACACCTCCGCGGGATCCCCTCGCTCGCCTCGATCGACACGACGTTCGCGTTCGGGGTCACCAAGCCCGTGTCGGCGCTGCCGCTCGACGCCCGGTGAGCGATGCCCCTTCCGCCGGGGGCGGTGTCTCACGCCGCACGATCGCCCGGCGAGCAGGGCGGTGCCGACGGATCGCGCGTCGATACGATGAGATGACCCGTGGTCACGGCATCCGGGATCCGTTCGTGCGAAAGGAACCCGCGACGTGGACGACCTCGCCCGCTGGGCCGCGGCTCTGACGACGATGGTCGGACTGGGGCTCACCCTCGGGATCAACCCGGCTCTGTACGGGGCGACCGCCGACATGCTCGCCCAGAACACCCGCGTTCCGGCGCGGATGGGGTGGATGGTCGGGGGCCTGGCGACCGGGGCGACGATCCTGTACCTGCTGCTGCAGAGCTTCGACCCCACCGAGTTCGTCGCGGCGGCCGAGCGCAGCACGACCGAGGCGGTGCTCGACCGGCGGGTAGACCTGATCGCCGGGACGCTGTTCCTGCTCGGTGCGGTCGCGGTGGCGTGGTGGAAGCTCCGCGTTCCGGTGCGTTCCGCCGCCCGCAGACCGGTCCAGGCTCGCGCGCACTCGTGGAGCTACTACGTGCTCGGCGTCAGCTGCTCGGTCATCGGATTCACGACGCTGCCGATCATGTACATGACCGGGCGGGTCGCCGACGGCGTCAGCGACCACCCTCTGCTGCGGTGGCTGGCCTATGCGGTGTTCCTCGTGGCGCTAGCCGCGCCGTTCGTGCTGCTGGCCACGGCGTGGATCCACTTCCCCACCACCGCGGCACGGGTGAACCGCGTCTACTCGCACCTGATCGATATGGATCACCGGTGGGTCTACGCGGCCGTGCTCGCGGTGGCGGGCGTGGCCTGCCTCGTGCTCGGGGTCTTTCCGGGGCGCTGAGCTCTCAGCGCGCGTTGCGCTGCTTGAGCAGCTTCGCCTGCACCTTGCGGCGGATCTTCTGCACCTTCGGGTCCTTCCAGACCCGGTAGGCGACGGTCCCCGCCGCAGCGGCACGACCGATCGCCGTCCGCGCGAGCACAGCGCCCGCGAGTCCCACCGCTCCGGTTCCGATCCAACGTCCGACACCCATGGTCACTCCTCGTTCTGCGTCGTGGGAGTCCCACTCAACGCGAACGGATACCGGATGACCCGGCGGTTGCGCAACGCCCGCCGATGTGGGTGAGGGTCAGCGCAGCGATCCGCCCACCGCCGCGGCGAACGGCTCCAGGGCGGCGATGACGTCGTCGGTCAGCGTGACCTTGCTCGCGGCGACCGCGTCGTCGATCTGGCTCGTGCGCGAGGCGCCGATGATCGCCGTCGTGACCACCGGGTCGCGCAGCACCCACGCCACGGCGAGCTGGGGGATCGACAGGCCGGCCTCGCGCGCGACACCGTCGATCCCGCGGATGCGGTGGAGGTAGTCGTCGGTCAGGGCGGACTCGTCGAGGAAGCGGCTGTCGGCGGCGCGCGAGTCGGCGGGCACCGTGCCGTCGAGGTACTTGGCCGTCAGCAGTCCCTGGGCGAGGGGCGAGAAGACGGCGCTGCCGACCGAGAGGTCGCGCAGGACCGGGAACAGCTCGGCCTCGGGCGTGCGGTCGAACAACGAGTACCGCGGCTGGTGGATGAACAGGCGCACGCCCTCGGCGGCGAGCAGCTCGTGCGCGCGCCGCGTGAGGTCGGCGGGGTAGTTCGAGATGCCCGCGTACAGCGCCTTGCCGCTGCGGACGATGTCGGCGAGCGCTCCGACGGTCTCTTCGATCGGGGTCTCGGGGTCGACGCGGTGCGAGTAGAAGACGTCGACGTAGTCGGTGCGCATGCGCGTGAGGCTCTGCTCGAGCGAGCGGATCAGGTACTTGCGCGAGCCGCCGTCACCGTACGGGCCGGGCCACATGTCGTAGCCCGCCTTCGTCGAGACGAAGAGCTCGTCGCGGTACCGGCGCAGGTCGGTGTCGAGCACCGTGCCGAAGGTGGTCTCGGCGGCGCCGTAGGGCGGGCCGTAGTTGTTGGCGAGATCGATGTGCACGACGCCGCGGTCGACCGCGTGGCGCAGGATCTCGCGCTGTGTGTCGAGCGTGCGCCCGCTGCCGAAGTTCTGCCACAGTCCGAGCGAGATGCGGGGAAGGGGGATGCCGCTGGCCCCGGCGCGCGCGAACGGCACGTCGTCGTAGCGGGTGGGTGCCGCCTCGAACGGGGAGGACAGGCGGGGGTCATCGGCGGCGATGGGCATGGTTCTCCTCGGAACGAAAAGCGGTGTGATCCGACTCTGCCACGCCCACGCCGCCCGCGTGGCATCCGTCGTCCGGGACTCAGGCGGCGGTGCCGGACAGTTCGTCGCGCAGCAGGGCCGCCCCGGCCGACAGCGCGCTGAGCTTGTCGAAGGCGACACCGCGCGGTAGCGGAGCCATGCCGCAGTTGGAGCTCGGGATGAGCTTGTCGGCGTCGACGAACTCCAGCGCGCGCCGCAGGGTGTCGGCCACCTCTTCGGGGGTCTCGATCCGCTCGCTGGCGACGTCCAGCGCCCCGAGCATGATCTTCTTGCCGCGGATCAACTCGATGAGATCGATCGGCACGTTCGAGCGGTGGCTCTCCAGCGACACGATGTCGATCGACGACTGCTGCAACAGCGGGAACGACTCCTCGTACTGCCGCCACTCCGATCCGAGGGTGGCCTTCCAGTCGGTGTTGGCCTTGATGCCGTAGCCGTAGCAGATGTGCACGGCCGTCTCGGCGCGCAGGCCTTCGGCTGCGCGTTCGAGCGCGGCGACTCCCCAGTCCTTCATCTCGTCGAAGAAGACGTTGAAGGCGGGCTCGTCGAACTGGATGATGTCGACCCCCGCCGCTTCGAGCTCGCGCGCCTCCTGGTTGAGGATGGTCGCGAACTCCCACGCCAGCTTCTCGCGGCTGCCGTAGTAGCGGTCGGAGAGCGTGTCGATCATCGTCATGGGTCCCGGCAGTGCCCACTTGATCGGCTGATCGGTCTGCGTGCGCAGGAAAGCGGCGTCGTCGACGAACACGGGGCCGCGGCGGCTCACGGCGCCGACCACGGTCGGAACGCTCGCGTCGTACCGGTTGCGGATGCGGACCGTCTCACGGTTCTCGAAGTCGACGCCGTCGAGGTTCTCGATGAACGTCGTGACGAAGTGCTGACGCGTCTGCTCGCCGTCGCTGATGATGTCGATGCCGCGTCGCTCCTGCTCCTGCACCGCGGAGCGCAGGGCATCGTGCTTGCCCTCGACGAGGATCTCGCCCTCGAGCTCCCACGGCGACCACAGCACCTCGGGCTTCGCGAGCCACGCGGGCTTGGGAAGGCTGCCGACGGTGGAGGTGGGAAGAAGGGTGGGCACGGGGGTGGATCCTTCGCGGGTCATCGGACGGGGGCGGCGTAGGCGGCGGCCCACTGGTCGAGAACGAGGCGGTGGGGTTTCACGAAGTGCTCCTCGGCGTAGCGCCCCTGCGTGACGGCGAGCTGGCTGCGCTCTTCGCGGTCATAGTCGATGCCGGTGCGCACGAAGTCGGGCTGGTCGAGCGTCGGACGGTAGACCGCGCCGGCGGGGGTGACGGCGTTGTAGACCTCGGGGCGGTAGATCTTCTGGAAGGTCTCCATCGTGCTGATGGTGCCGATCAGCTGCAGGTCGGTGTAGTCGCCCAGCAGGTCGCCGCGGAAGTAGAACGCGAACGGCGCCACGCTGCCCCGCGGCATGAAGTAGCGCGCCTGCAGGCCCATCTTGGCGAAGTATTCGTCGGTCATCGAGAACGAGTCCTGCTCGTACTCGATGCCCAGCACGGGGTGCACCACGCCCGTACGGCGGTAGGTACGGCTCGTCGACACGCTGATGCAGATCACGGGCGACTGGGGGAAGCGCTCGCGATAGGCGTCGGAGTCGAGGAAGTGCTGGAAGAGCTTTCCGTGCAGGATGCCGAAATCGTCGGGCACCGTGAACCCGGAGCCGCTCGCATTGGCCGCGGGCAGGACCACGCTGAAGTCGTAGTCGCGCAGGTACGACGAGAAGTTGTTGCCGACGATCCCTCGATGGCGCTCGCCGGTGACGGTGTCGAGGACGTGCACGTCGAGCACCTCGATCACGGGGATGTGCTCGTCGTCAGCGCCGTCGGTGAACTGCAGCTGCACCGAGACGATGTCGAGCTCGACGCGGTACCGGTCGCCGGTGGGGTTGTCGTCGCTCGCGAGGTCGTTGAAGCGGCGGTCGATCATCGAGAGGGCGTTACGCAGGTTCTGCTGCCGGTGCTCTCCCCGCGCGAGGTTGGCGAAGTTCGTCGTGACGCGCGAGGTGTCGGCCGGGGCGTAGTCCTCGTCGAAACGGGTGGTGCTGATGCTGAACGTGATGTCGTTCGCCATGAGAAGCCAATCGGGGCCGAGAGGCACGGGCCTCGGGGATGTCGGTGATTCCATCGTGCTCGGATGCCGCGGTCATCGGGTAATTCCGCTCAGCTATGCACGCCTATAGCCTGGGGCTATGGCCAAGCGCACGAGCGGCATCACCCTGCAACAGCTCCAGTACTTCATCGAGGTCGCCGCCGAGGGGTCGATCACCGCTGCGGCCGACATCCTGTTCGTCGCGCAGCCGACCATGTCGGCCGCGATGAAAGACCTCGAGCACCGGGTGGGACGCGATCTGCTCACGCGTTCCGCGCGCGGGGTCACCCTCACCGTCGACGGCGTGGAGTTCCTCGGCTACGCGCGACAGGTCGTCGAGCAGGCCGAGTTGCTCGAGCAGCGGTACCTCGGCCGGCCGCCCTCGCGGCGCCTGCTCGGGGTCTCGACCCAGCACTACTCGTTCGCGGTCGACGCGTTCGTGCGCATGGTCAAGGGCACGAACGCGGCCGAGTACGAGTTCTCGCTGCGCGAGACCCGCACCTTCGACATCATCGAAGACGTCCGTACTCTCCGCAGCGAGCTCGGCATCCTGTTCCGCAACGACTTCAACCGCAACGTGCTCGACAAGCTGCTGCGCGACTCGGGGCTCGCGTTCCACCCGCTGTTCGTCGCCGAGCCGCACATCTTCGTCTCGCGACGCAACCCGCTCGCCCGGCGCACGCGCGCCACCCTCGACGACCTCGTCGCCCTGCCGCGCCTGACCTTCGACCAGGGGGCGAACAACTCCTTCTACTTCGCCGAGGAGATCCTCTCGACGCTGTCGAGCGCCCAGGAGATCCGGGTCTCGGACCGCGCCACGATCTTCAACCTCATGATCGGTCTCGACGGCTACACGATCTCGACCGGCATCATCAGCGACGACCTCGACCCCGAGATCGTCGCCGTGCCCCTCGACGTCGACGAGCACATCGAGATCGGCTGGATCGGCCGTACCGCGATCCCCCTCACCGAGCAGGCGCAGCGGTACCTCGCCGAGGTACGCGACGTGGTGGCGGGGTTCGGCGTGGAGGTGCTCGGGTAGGGGAGCGGATGCCATGTCTCCCGCCCGCTGTCGGGTGCGGCGCTGACCGTCAGAGTCCGAGCAACGGAAGCTCGGTGAGTAGGTTTGGACGATAGTCGGCGGGCGGCCGACACGGCGAAGCAGGGAGAGCAGTGAACACGGATCTGGGTGCGATGCAGAAGCCGAAGCGAAAGCGATCGCCCCACGTCGCCCCATCGGAACTGGACTACTACGCACGGATGCTTCAGAAGATCCAAACGAAGAAACATGAGGTCTATGCGATCAGTCGCATCCTGCACCGACTTGACGACCCCGAAATCGAGCTCGTCACCCAGCAGGCCGTTCACACCAGCGAAGGTCTCGCGCTGTTGGACCTGTACCTGCCACAGTTCGGCATCGCCGTCGAAGTCGACGAGCTGCACCACTTCTCAGCCCAGGGCAAAGATGGGGACAAGGCGCGCGAGCAACGCGTCCTCGACCTCACATCACTCGAATTCGTCAGGCTCGGTATCGGGTCACTGCACACGCGGGACGAGTTCCGCCGCACTGTAGACGGCTTCATCGAAGATATTCGGCGTCGAAAGCAGACGGCGGTGTCGACGGACACGTTCGCTCCGTTCTCTTACGGCTCCCGCCACGATCCCGAGCACTGGATCGCCCGCGGTCGGTTGACGATCGACGACGAGGCGCAGATGCAGCGCATGCACCACGTCACACGATTGTTCGGGCATCAGCATAAGCACTGGCAGCGAGCTACCCTCGGCCTCGAGGACGGGCGGCAAGTATGGATGCCACACCTCGCGCAGGAAGGTTCGCCCCGACGCACAGACTGGGACAACCGCCTCCTCGCCGGTGGGCGAACGATCGTTGAGCGGCGACTGGGCGATTGGGCCACGGGCACGTACGAAGACGTCGAGCGAATCGTGTTCGCCAGGTTCCGTGACCCCGTGTTCGGTTCGGTCTATTACCGATTCCTGGGTGTCTTCCGGATCACGTCGCAGGAAGGTGACACCACCACTTTCACCCGCGTCGCCACCGAAATCATGCTGCCGGCGAGCAACTGAAGGATCGCCCCGTCCGATCACCCGCGATCCGCATGCGGGCGCTGCGCGGTTGAGGTGCATTGCGTGCGAGTGGCCTATGAGATGCGTCGGCGCTTCGCGCAATCGACCTGAATATGGAGTGCGGGGAGGCTGAGCCGCTGCGCTCCCCACCTGCGGTCCTACATGTCTGCGACCCGTGTCGGCGGTCAAGGATATGCTCCCTGCTCAGGGCCACTTGGGGGATCACGATGACAACGGTTCATGAGCTGTTCGAGCACGCCGGAGTGCCGTACGCAGGCGTCGTCGCGTGGGGCGACCCGGTGTCGCTGGCACTGCCCGGGGTATACGTCGTATCCACGAGTAGAGACCCCGACGTGTCGAATGGCCCCGAGAAGCCCCCGCTCAACCTCGCTGCGATCGATGCGCTGCTCGCGGCTAGGCCCGAAGCAACCGTCGACAAGCGCACGGCGACACCGGAGCTTTTGGCCGGTCGACTGCGGAGCATGTGGCCGAGCGGAGAGTCCATTGTTTACGTCGGCCTCGCCGGGACAAGCACTGAGCATCGGGTTGAGCAGTACTACCGCACCGTGATCGGCGCGCGAGCGCCACATGCCGGAGGATGGCCGGTGAAGATGCTGGACCCTTCCACACTGTGGGTGCACTACGGCGCTACGCAGGATCCCGACGCCACAGAGAAGGCCATGATTCGTCGATTCGTCTCTGGAGTGCCTGCAAACGTGGCAAGAACGCTCATTGATACGTCGGCACCGCTGCCATTCGCCAACTTCATCTTTCCCGCCGGGCGCCGTAAAGCGCACGGCCTGCGCGGCGTCAAAGAAGCACGCACTCGGGGCGCCCACGACCGGGTACCCGTCACACCCGACAAACTTACGTCAGCCACCCTTCCCACCCTCCCCGCGCTCCGCGACTCCCGACTGCCTACGTCAGACGGTGCCACGCGGCGCACGCAGAACATCACGTCGGGCGACCTCGATCGAGGACAAATCCGTGTTCCGCGCGAATCGAAGTCGATCTTCCCGACCGCCAAGACTCGCATCGAGGTTGAACTCGGCAATGAAACCTTCGACGTCTCGTGGGACTCAAGAACTGAAGGTGCCAACGAACGGTCAGGCGTGATTCGAGTCGGCAAGGAGGCGCTCTCCCGCTACATATCTGCGGGAGGTCCAAGGACCGTAGAGGTAACCTCGACCGGATTTCGTATCACGTAGCCGCCCTGGACCGCGATCCCTCAGCGGTCATGTCCTGCCGGGGTCGGACAGCGTAGGTCTGAGCCATCGATCCTAGGAGGGGTGTCGCCTGAGAATGCTGGTGGGCTGACGAGCCAGAATAGGCAGCGCCAGAACAGTAGGTGACCGAGTCACAGTAGGAGGGTTACATCACGTGATGTCACCGAAGTCTTGACGTCATCCCTCGTCGTCAGGGCCGAGCTGGCGCCCTCGGGTGGACGTGGAGCACTGAGAAATGGCTCCCGGGAAAGGGGCTCCCGGTCGAAGCAGCTCAAGCTCAACAGGACGCGTGCGCGCATCACGCGATGGCGACAGATTCCATTACACCTGGGCAGCATCTCGTGCCCTACAACTACTGAGCCCCGCGTCCAATCTCCGGCTGGTTTCGATCGAAGGACTGGGATAACTCCCGACTGACGAAGAGCCAGACGGTGCTGAGGTAATAGACCTCCTTGAGTTCTACGGGCCCGCCGGCGAAGCCATTAGCTCCCTAGAGGTACGTCAGTTCAAGCACTCCACTCTGCGCCCGGATGGCCAGCTTGCCCTGGGCCAAGTTAGCGGCGGATGCTGAATCAGGCGGTCTTCTCACGCATCTACGTCTACTCAGACGAGATCACGGACGTGGAGTTCAACGAGCCGTTCGACATGCTGATGGCGGCGGGGAAGTCGTACGAGAACCCAACGAAAACCGCCCCTGGGGACAGGGGCGCGGATACAACAGCGGCCGAGGCAGCGAGTTCCGTAAACATCGCTGTGGGCGATTTTTCGAGTGACAACGAAGTGGTGGGCCCCGTGGGGCTCGAACCCACGACCCGCGGATTAAAAGTCCGATGCTCTACCGACTGAGCTAGAGGCCCTCGTCGTCCAGCTTACCGGGCCGGATGACGAGCTCGTGCTCACCGACGCGTTCGCGCCACGATCCAGAACAGGTAGGCGCCTCCGACGACGGCCGTCAGCAATCCGACGGGGATCTGCAGTGGTGCCAGCGCCCGCTGGGCGATGACGTCGGCGACGAGCAGCACCGTGGCGCCCGTGACCGCCGATCCCCACAGGGGGATCCCGCTCGTGCCCATGGTGCGGCGCGCGAGCTGCGGGGCGGCGAGGGCGATGAAGCCGATGGGACCGGCGACGGCGGTGGCGGTTCCGGTCAGAAGAGCCGCGACCACGACGAGCAGCAGCCGCAGGCGCCCGATGCGAACGCCCAACGAGCGGGCGGTGTCGTCGCCGAGCTCCAGTGTGCGGAAGTCGCGGTGCACCAGGACGAGGACGAAGCCCAAGACCCCGAGGGCCCCGACGAGCAGGGTCACGTCGGTGAGCGTGGTCGCGACGAGGCTGCCGTGCAGCCACTGGTCGGCGTTGCGGGCGATCTCGATCGGTGCGCGGGTGAGCAGGTAGTCGTTCACGGCCGCCAGCAGGGTGCTCAGCGCGATGCCGGCGAGGATGGTCCGCTCGCGCGAGACGCCGACGCTGCGCGCGATCGCCATGACGACGACGACCGTCAGGATGCCACCGATCCACGCGCCCGCCGCGGGCGATGCGGTGGGCGCAATGAGTGTGAGCCCGACGAGGGCGCCGGTGGCCGAGCCCGCGCTGAACCCGATGATGTCCGGGCTCGCGAGCGGGTTGCGTGCCAGGGTCTGGAAGACCGCGCCGGCCAGGCCCAGCGCCGCGCCGATCGCGAGGGCGGCGAGCATGCGCGGCACGCGCATCCCCATGACGACGACGGTGGTGCGCCCGTCGGCCGTCCCCATCAGGGCGGATGCCACGTCGCTCAATGAGGTGTCGAAGGAACCCGTCGTCAGGCCGGCGATCGCCGCGAGGACGGCGATCGCGATCGTCACGCCGACCACGAGCGTCGCGCGGCGCCGCCGCCGGGGGAGTGTGCGGCTCGGCGGGTGGGATGCGGCGATCACGACGCCCTCCGAACGACGAGCCAGAGCAGCAGCGGCGCCCCGACGAACGCCGCGACGATCCCGGCTTCGACCTCGCCCGGTATCGCGATGACGCGTCCGATCACATCGCTCGCGAGGGTGAGCGCCGCACCCGACAGGGCGGCGAGGACGATCGTCGAGCGCACGTCGCCGCCGACGGTGCGGCGCACGATGTGGGCGACGATCAGTCCGATGAAGGCCAGCGGCCCCGCGGCCGAGGTTGCGGCGGCGCAGAGCAGGGTGATGGCCGCGCCCGCGCCGACGATCGTCAGGGCGGGCGAGGTTCCGAGCGAGCGGGCCAGGTCGGTGCCCAGGCGCAGCTGGTCGAGTCCCCGCGCGATCACGAGGGTCACGATGAGGCCTGCGATCGCGAACGGGAGCACCTGCGCCGCCACGTCTGCATCGCGCCGCTCGAACGAGCCGACGGCCCAGAACCGGAACGACTCGAACGTGTCGTCGTCGGCGAGCGTGATGATGCGCACGACCGCGCCGAGACACGCGCTCAGCGCGACTCCGGCCAGGATCAGTCCGACGGTGTCACCACGGCGACCGGGACGGGCGGCGGCGTTCACCAGCAGGGCCGCCGACGCGGCTCCCGCGAAGGCGAACCAGACGTACCCGCTCGCCGTCCCCACGCCGAAGAAGGCGATCGCCACGACCACCCCGACGGCCGCTCCCGCGTTCACGCCCAACAGGCCGGGATCGGCGAGGGGATTGCGGGTGACGGCTTGCATGAGCACACCCGCCACCCCGAGGCATGCGCCGGCCAGCAGGGCGGTGAGCGTGCGCGGAACGCGGAGCTCGTGCACGATCACGCCCGCGGCATCTCGCCGGTCCGAAAAGAGGGCGGCGATGACCTCGGCGGGGGCGAGTGCGCGCGACCCGACCGCGAGGCTGGCGACGGTGAGCACGATGACCGCCACCACCATCGCGACGGTCAGAATCACCAGGCTCATTCGCGCGGCCCGGTGACGGGTGACGAGTCGGGTGACCGCCGTCGGGGGAGTGACGGTGGCGAGGTCAGGCACGAAGGTAAGGATACCCTCACTCCGTGACTGTTTTTCGTTCCCCGTCCTTCCGCACCCGTTTTCGTCCTCGTGGCCTCGGCGCTGTCATCGGCGTGACGGCCGTGCTCGCCCTCGCCGGCTGCGCGGGCTCGCCCGCCCCCGCGTCGACCGTCGACGCCGAAGCCGGTTCCACCGGCGAATGGGTCGTGGCGCGCGACCTCGAACCCGGTATGGGCTCGACCGAGCCAGACGGCGTCTTCCCGCGCACGGTGACGCACTTCGAGGGGGCGACCGAGATCCCCGCCGCGCCGACGCGCATCGCCGTCGTGTCGACCGGTCAGCTCGACGCACTCCTCGCCCTCGGCGAGGTCCCCACCGCCGCGACGCGCGCCGAGAACAGCGGGCTCGTGCCGCAGTACCTCGTCGACGCCTTCACTCAGGATGCCGCGGCCCTCAGCGCCATGACCGACATCGGCCAGCGCACCGAGCCCGACCTCGAGGCCATCGCGCAGGCGGCCCCCGATCTCATCCTCATCAACTCCACGCGCGGCGCAGAGCTGTACGACGCGCTCTCGGCCATCGCTCCGACCGTCGTCACCAAGGGCAACGGCGTCAACTGGAAGAGCGACTTCCTGCTCATCGCCGACGCCCTCGGCGACGAGGGCGCGGCGCGCGGCATTCTCGACGCTCTGCACGCCGACAGCGCGGCGTTCGCGCAGACGCACCCGGAGGGGGAGCCGACCGTGTCGTTCCTGCAGTCGACGGGCGACCGCACCCGCATCATGGGGGTGCCGTCGTTCGCGGGCGGCATCGCCGAGGATCTGGGGCTGGGGCGGCCCGCGTCGCAGCAGTTCGACGAGACATCGCAAGAAATCAGCGCCGAACAGATCGACCTCGCCGACGCCGATCGCCTGTTCTATGCGGGAACGGGTCAGGGCCTGGCGTTCATCGAGGACGCGCCGCTGTGGCCGACCCTGAACGCGGTCGCCGACGGGCATTCCGTGGCCGTCGATTTCGACCCCTGGTTCATGAACGCGGGTCCGGTCGCCGCGCGCCTGGTCCAGGATGAGATCGTCCGCGCGATCGTCGACTGACCCACGAACGAAAGCGAGCGCCGGACCCCCTCGCCTGGGGTCCGGCGCTCGCCGTCTACTTCGGTCGGTAATCGACCGATCGAGTGCGCGGAGACCGCGCAATCGAGAATTACATCGGGGGCATCAGCACCGAGTCGATGAGGTACACCGTGGCGTTGGCGGTCTGGACGCCACCGCAGATGACGTTGGCCGAGCCGTTGACCGTGATCGAGTCGCCCGAACCGGCGACCGTGACGTCCTGGCCCTCGACCGTGGTGTGGGTGCCGTCGATGGCGTCGGGCGCGATCTGGCCGGGAACCACGTGGTACGTGAGGATCTTGGTCAGCGTGGCCGAGTCGGTCTTGAGGCCGTCGATGGTGGCGGCGTCGATCTTGGCGAACGCGTCGTCGACCGGAGCGAAGACGGTGAACTCGCTGCCGTTGAGCGTGTCGACCAGGTTCACGTCGGGGTTCAGCTGGCCGCTGACCGCCGCGGTGAGCGTGGTGAGCAGCGGGTTGTTCGAGGCGGCGACCGCGACCGGGTCAGCAGCCATGCCGGCGACCGAGCCGGAGCCCGAGGGAACGGCGGCGGCGTAGTCGGCACAGCCGGCACCGACGAGGTTGGCGGCCGGGTCCATCATCGACGACGACGCCGAAGCGGAGGGCGAGGCGGCCATCGAGGGAGCCATGCTCTCCTCAGTGGTGCCGCCCGAGGTGGAGGCGCCGCCGGAGCAGGCGGTGAGTGCGAAGGCCGAGCCCAGAACGAGGGCGAGACCAGCAACGACGGGCTTCTTGTTGATGAGCATGACATTCCTCCGAGAATCATTCGGATCGCGTCTGCGACCCGTCAGGGACACCCCGGTGCGAGGGGCGGTTCACCGTGGAGCGGCTTACACAGGGTCTTCGGGACCCCCGGGGGATCGGATTGCGGATTGTTGCGATCTAGGTCGGATTTCGGCATCCGGTGGCTGGAAAATCCCAGGTCAGAGGCTCGTAAATATTCTTCAGAATCTTTTTGATCCGAGTTCGATCGGCCCGAGGATGGCGGGCCGGCCTCGCCGAGCTGCGCGGCTCGCGCGCGCGCGTACGGGGGTCTCTGTATTCGTAAGGAATGATGGAGGCCATGGTGATCGACGGTTTCGACCTTCCCGACGACGGGACGGAGCCTGTCGATCAGGTCGGGGCGCTGCTGCAGCGCGTCGCGACGGGCGATCGCCTCGCCTTCGCTGAGCTGTACGACGTCCTGTCGGCCCGTGCCTTCGGCCTCATCCTGCGCGTGCTCGTCGACCGCTCGCAGAGCGAAGAGGTGTTGCAGGAAGTGTTCCTCGAGATCTGGCAATCCGCCGCGCGGTTCACTCCGAATAGAGGCCAAGGAAGGTCGTGGGTTCTCACGATCGCCCACCGGAGAGCGGTGGACCGCGTGCGGTCGTCGCAATCCAGTGCCGATCGTGACGTACGCGCGGGGTTCCGCGATATGGACGTTGCCTACGACAACGTCTCTGAAAAAGTCGAGATGAAGATCGAGGGGCGACGCGTCGTCGATGCATTGGCGGCGCTTCCCGAAGCGCAGAAAGAAGCCCTCACCCTGGCCTACTTCGGTGGATACAGCCAGAGTGAGATCGCTACTCTCGTCGGGGCGCCGCTCGGAACGATCAAGACGAGGATGCGCGACGGATTGTCACGCTTGAGGATGGAAATGGGGGTGGACAAGTGAACGAGAGGGACTTCGCCGACCTCGCTGCCGGGCACGCGCTGAACGCGCTCTCGGCAGCTGATGAGCGCGCGTACCAGGAGGCTCTGGCGGGTAATCCGCACTGGGACTCCCACGTTCGATCGGCCGCCGACGCCGTGGCCGCGATCAGCGACACCATCGAGCCCGTCGAGCCGCCCGCTTCCGTGCGCGCGTCATTGTTCGCTCGCATCTCCGAGCTTCCCCAGGACGATTCCCCGGTGGTGGCGACCCCCGCCCCGCTCGACGACGAGGACTTCGCCGCAGCGGGCCTCACCCCGGTCACCGCGGAGCGTGAGCCCGTATCGGGTGGTTCCGCCTCAGCATCCGGCTGGGGCCGACGCCGTTGGTTCACCCTGGCCGCGTCGTTCGCCGCCGTGCTCGCGCTCGGTTTCGGCGCCGTGACCGTGGGACAGCTGATGGCACCCCCGGCAGCCGTCGTCGCCCTGGAGCAGATCGAGGGATCGCCCGACGCCCGCTCGGTCACGGCCACCATGCCCGACGGCACCGTCGCGACCGCCCATTGGTCGGCATCGACCGGACGCAGCGTGCTGGTCTCCGACGGCATGCCCGCGCTTCCGTCCGACAAGACGTATGAGCTGTGGTTCGTGCGCGAGGGCACCCCGATCGCCGCCGGCACCTTCCAGCCGGATGCCGATGGCTCGGCGACCGCTGTCCTCGAGGGTCAGATGCACGAGGGTGACGTCATCGCCGTCACCGTCGAGCCGGCGGGCGGTTCGCCCGACGGAACGCCCAGCACCGACGCCGTCGTCGCCGTCGCGACGGCCTGAGCCCCGGTCTCGCTCTCGGCCCACGGTGAGGGTCGACGCCCTAGCCTGGAACGATGAGCGATTCCTCACGCGAGTTCCACAAGCCCGTGCGACGGCCCGCTGAGCTGTTCGACCGCCTGTTCGCGGCGGAGGACCCCGCCGAGGTGTCGCGCGTCGCGCACAGCACCGCGCAGGCCCTGCTGTCGAGGGTGCGGGCAGACCCCACCGTCGACGTCGTCGAGCGACTGGTCGCCTTCACCGACGACAACGGGATCGACGACATCGCGGAACTCTGGTCGCGTTCCCCGGCGAAATCGCTGCCCGGCGCGCTCTGGCGCCTATACCTGTTGCAATTGATGATCCACGACGACGCCGCGACCGCGGCTCTGCTCTACGAGCGCGGACGCACCGAGATCGCCACGGTCGACCCCGTCGTGGCGGGCGCTCCGGCCCCCGCCGGACCGGAAGAACTCGTGCAGCTGATCGACACGATCCTGCGAGGTCTCTTCGAGGGGGACTTCGCCGTGGCGCTCGATCGCGCGGCGGCCTTCTGCCGTGTGCAGGCGTCGGGGTCGAGTCACCTGGCCGACGACTACGAGAACACCGAGTCGGAGCGCGCGACGGCGCTCACCACCCGCGCGTTGCGCCTGGCGACGTACGCCGACGATCTGTCGGCCTCCGCCGCGCTCTGGCGCCGCGACTCGCTCGCCTGAGTCGGAGCGGATGACGCGACCCGTCGGGCCTGCGGCGGTGGATCGTGGTGCCGCCCGCGTTCCGCCGGCGCCGGACGACGAGAAGAGTGCCGCGCAGACGAGGGCGATGCCTCTCGAGCCTGCGACGCGACGTCTGCCGCAGAAAAGATAAGTGCCGGACCGCAGAACGCCTCTCGGCGCATGGCCGCTCAGAGCGGCAAAAGATGGAGCCCGGGGTTACTGCGGCCCGGCTAGAAGAGTGTAACAAGGGTCGGCCGAAGACATTCCCTCCGCGCGACCCGTTGACAAGCCCCGGGCGTGTCGCTTCGGCGGCCCTAGGCTCGCTGCATGGCTTGGCGTTTCGCTCTCGTGATCGACCCCGTGGCATCCGACGATCAGCGGGAGGACTTCTCCGACACGCTGCACACGGTGGATCCGAACGCTCCCGTGCTGCCGCTCGGTGAGCTCAGTGCGCAGCGGGGCGACGGGGTCTTCGAATCTCTCGGCGTCGTCGACGGCCACCCGCAAGAGGTGGGGCCCCACCTCGAACGTCTGGCCCGGTCCGCGGGGCTGTGCGACCTTCCCACGCCGAATCCGGCGCAGTGGCGGGCCGCGATCGAGCGCGTCGCCGCCGAGGCCGGCGCCGGCGAGAGCGTCATCAAACTCATCCTCAGCCGCGGTGTCGAATCCGGGGCGTCGCCGACCGCGTGGATCACCCTCGCCACGGCCCCCGACAACGTCCGCGCCCGACGCGACGGCGTACGCATCGCCACCCTCGACCGGGGCTACCCGGCCGACGTCCCCGCCCGTGCCCCGTGGTTGCTGCTGGGGGCCAAGACCCTGTCGTACGCGGTGAACATGGCCGCGATCCGCGAGGCCCAGCGCCGCGGCGCCGACGACGCCGTCTTCGTCACGAACGACGGGGTCGTTCTCGAGGCGCCCACGGCATCCGTCCTGCTGCGCGTGGGCGACCGGTTCGTCACCCCCGAGCCGCAGGCCGGCATCCTGCACGGGACGACGCAGCTGAGCCTGTTCTCGCACCTGGAGTCGCGGGGGTTCTCGACCTCGTACGAGACCGTCCTGCTCGACGACCTCGAAGATGCGGATGCCGCGTGGCTGCTGTCGAGCGTGCGTCTCGCCGCGCCCTTGTCGGCCGTCGACGGTCGTCCGAAGACGGTGGACCGGGAGCTCACCGCCGACCTCAACGCGTACCTGCTGAGCCCGCGCGACTGAGCTCACGCGCCCAACCCGCGCGACCGGCCCGCCCCGGCGCGGAAACGACGAAGGCCCCGCCGAAGCGGGGCCTTCGTCGTTCTCGCGCTTACCCGAAGCGGCCGGAGACGTAGTCTTCCGTGGCCTGCACGGTCGGCGCGGTGAAGATCGCCGACGTGTCGTTGTACTCGATGAGCTTGCCGGGCTTGCCGGTTCCGGCGATGTTGAAGAACGCCGTCTTGTCGCTCACGCGCGACGCCTGCTGCATGTTGTGCGTGACGATGACGATCGTGTACTCGTTCTTGAGCTCCGAGATGAGCTCCTCGATCGCGAAGGTCGAGATGGGGTCGAGCGCCGAGCAGGGCTCGTCCATCAGCAGCACGTCGGGCGAGACCGCGATCGCGCGGGCGATGCACAGACGCTGCTGCTGACCACCCGAGAGTCCGCCGCCGGGCTTCTCCAGGCGGTCCTTGACCTCGTTCCACAAGTTGGCGCCCTGCAGGGACTTCTCGACGAGGGCGTCGGCGTCGCTCTTCGACATGCGCTTGTCGTTGAGCTTGGCGCCGGCCAGGACGTTCTCGCGGATCGACATCGTCGGGAACGGGTTGGGGCGCTGGAACACCATGCCGACGTGACGACGCACGAGCACGGGATCGACACCGGGACCGTAGAGGTCGTCGCCGTCGATGAGCACGCGGCCCTTGACGTGGCCGCCGGGGATCACCTCGTGCATGCGGTTCAGGGTGCGCAGGAACGTGGACTTGCCGCAGCCCGAGGGGCCGATGAAGGCGGTGACCGAACGCGGCTCGATGTCGATCGAGACGCCCTCGACCGCGAGGAAGTCGCTGTAGTAGACGTTGAGGTCCTGGACCTCGATGCTCTTGGACACGGGAGTGCCTTTCCTAGCTCAGCGCGCCTTCGGCGCGAACACGGCCGCGACGATCCGGGCGATCAGGTTGAAGATGACGACGAGGACGACCAGCAGGAACGCCGCGCCCCAGGCCTGGGCCTGAGAGGCGTCGATGTCTTGGCCGGGGAAGCTGTAGGCGGTGTAGGCCATGACGGGGAGGGTCTGCATGGGGCCGTCGAACGGGTTGGCGTTGAAGTTGTCGGTGAAGCTCGCCGCGATGAAGATCGGCGCCGTTTCACCCACCACGCGGGCCACGGCCAGCACGACACCGGTGATGATGCCGCTGGCGGCAGTGCGCAGCACGACCTTGATGATCGTGGCCGAGCGCGGCACGCCCAGGGCGAGCGACGCCTCGCGCAGATCGGCCGGCACCAGACGCAGCATCTCCTCGGTGGAGCGGATGACGATGGGGATCATCAGCACGCAGAGGGCGATGGATGCCGAGAAGCCGCTGAAGGCCTTCGGACCGACGACGAGGCTGAACAGCGAGAACGCGAACAGACCGGCGACGATCGAGGGGATACCGGTCATCACGTCGACGAGGAACGTGATCGCGCGGCGGAGCGGGTTGTTCGGCTGTGCGTACTCGACGAGGTAGACCGCGGCCAGGATGCCGATGGGCACCGAGATGAGGGCCGCGATCCCCGTGATGATCAGCGTTCCGGTGACGGCCTGCCAGGCACCGGGGGTCGCGACGACCTCGAGGGTGTTCGGGTCGAAGGCGGTGCCTCCCACCTGCGTGATGAACTGCAGGTTGACCACCGCGAGGCCCTTCGACACCACGGTGTAGAGGGTCGAGATGAGCGGCGCCACGGCGAGAAGGAAGGCCACGGTGACGAGGCCGCGCACGACCCGGTCGACCGCTTTGCGGCGGTTCTCGACGATGCTGGAGCCGACGCCGATGGCGATCAGGTACAGCACGGCGGTCAGGATCAGCCAGGTCGCGATGTTGAAACCGCCCATGAGCAGCTGCATCGCGGCGACGACGACGGCGACACCGGCGAGCAGCGCGGGCTCGATGTAACGCGGGAGCCGGCCGCTGGTCAGCGCCAGGGGGGTCGAGGCCGCGGGGGTGACGGAGGCGGTCACGAGCGCTTTCCCTTCTTGCGACCCTTGGCCCCCGGGCCCGTCGCGGCGACGATGTAGCGCGCGAACATGTTGACCGCGAGCGAGACGACGAACAGCATCAGGCCCGTGCCGATCAGCGCGGAGCGCTGCAGGTCGGTCGCGATGGGGAAGTTCAGGGCGATGTTGGCGGCGATGGTCTGCGAGTTGTAGCCGTCGGTCAGCAGCAGCACCGAGTAGATGAGGCTCGGCGAGATGATGAGCGCGATGGCCATGGTCTCACCCAGCGCGCGGCCGAGGCCGAGCAGGGTGGCCGAGACCATGCCGCTGCGGGCGTAGGGGAACACCGCGAGGCGTATCATCTCCCAGCGCGTCGCCCCGAGGGCGAGGGCGGCCTCTTCGTGCAGGCGCGGGGTCTGCAGGAAGATCTCGCGGGTGATCGAGGTGACGATCGGGAGGATCATGACCGCGAGCACCACTCCACCGGTGAACATCGTCGAGCCGGTGCTCGACACGGGGCCCTGGAACAGCGGGATCCAGCCGAGGTACTCGTTGAGGAACTGGCTCACCGGCAACAGCAGCGGGCGCATCACGATGATGCCCCACAGTCCGAAGACGATCGAGGGCACCGCGGCGAGCAGGTCGACGACGTAGCCCAGGGCTCCGGCGATCTTGCGGGGCGCGTAGTGCGAGATGAACAGCGCGATGCCGATGGCGACCGGGGTGCCGATGACCATGGCGATGAGCGCCGCCCAGATGCTGCCGAACAGCAGTGGGCCGACGTACTCCCAGAAGTTGGTCCACGTGCCGTTCTGGTACCCGGCGAGGTCGCCCTCGGTCCAGTTGGCGGTGATGGCCGGAAGCCCACGCAGGATCAGGAAGATCGCGACGCCCGCGAGGATGATCATGATCGACACGGCAGCCGTGGTCGACAGACCGAGGAAGACCGTGTCGCCGACGCGACGCTTCCCGACGATGCTCGCTCGAGGCGGCGGAGGGGACGACGGGGTGGTCTCGGTGTCAGCGACGGTGTCAGTCACGCGGGACCTCACGCTCGGCACGGGTCATGGGGTGCTCCTCGGTCGGGTGTTCTGTGAGGATTCGGCTCAGCGAAACGCTCGATGATGATCGATCGCTTCGATCAGCCCGGCCCGACCCGCACGAGAGGTGCGAGCCGGGCCGAGTCCGACAGATGTTTACTTGATGGCCGAGAGGGTCTCGGCGGCAGCCTCGAGGACCGAGTCCGGCAGCGGTGCGGAGCCGGCGTTCTTGGCCGCGACCTGCTGGCCGAGCGAGCTCGTGACGAAGCCGAGGTACGACTTGACCAGCTCGGACTGCTTGGCGTCCTTGAACGTGCTGCAGGTGATCGCGTACGACACCAGCGGGATGGGGTACGTCTCGGCCGTGAGCTTCGAGTAGTCGAACTTCTTCGACAGGTCACCCGCGATGCCGTTGCTGGCGTCGACGGCCGCAGCCTCGAACGTCGCGGTGACGGCCTCGGGGCTGTAGGCGACGGCGGTGCCGTCCTGGATGACGGCAGCCGAGTTGAGGTCGCCGACGGCCGAGTGGTCGGCGTAGCCGATGGTGCCCGAGCCCGCCTTGACGGCCTCGACGACGCCGGAGCCGCCCTTCTGCTTCGACACGTTGCCCTCGACCGGCCAGTCCTTGCCCGCGGGGTAGGTCCACACCGACGACTGGGTCGCGGCGAGGTAGTTGGTGAAGTTCTGCGTGGTGCCCGAGCCGTCCGAACGCGCGACGGTCGTGATGGCGCCGGCGGGGAGCTCGGTGCCGTTGTCGGCGGTGATGGCCGGGTCGGACCAGTCGGTGATCTGCAGCGCGAAAATCTTGGCGATCGTCTCGCCCGAGAGCTTCAGCTCGGTGACACCGGGGATGTTGAAGATCATCGCGACGCCGTCGAGGTAGACGGGGATGTTCACGCCGCCCTCGGTGCACAGCGCCACCGACTGCGAGGTCTGGTCGGCGTTCAGCGGCGAGTCGGAGCCGGCGAAGTCGTACGCGCCGCTCAGGAAGTTGGTGACGCCACCGCCGGAGCCCTGCGACTTGTCGTAGTTGATCGTGACGCCCTTGGCCTGGGCGTTGTAGGCGCTGGTCCACGCGGCCTGCGCGTTGGACTGGGCGCTCGAGCCACCGGCGGTGATGGTGCCCGAGAGCGAGGAGTCGATCGTGAACGCCACGTCGGAGGAGGAGGGGGATTCCGAGGAGCCCGCGGCGCCGCCGGAGCTCGAGGGGCCGGCGCAGCCGGCGAGGGTCAGAGAGGCCACGGCGGCCACGGTGCCCAGCTGGGCGATTCGGGAGAGCTTCACTGTGTGAATCCTTCGCATGTCGGGAACAGGAACCCGGTGCAGGGTTCGTCGTGAACGGTAAGCAGCGACTCTTACGAGACTGCGCCCCACGGGTGAACGGGAGGTGAACCGGTGTGGCCCGTCCGGGGTGTTTTCCTGGGGGTTGTACTGTTCACCCCCGTGACGAACTCTGCCTCCGCCGCACAGGCTCCGCTGGACCGACGGGATGCCGCGGCTCCTGCGCGCACCCTCATCGATCTGCTCTCGAGCGTCGCCGCCCGGCATCCGGAGGCCTCGGCGATCGACGACGGCTCGGGCGCCCTGAGCTACCGGGAGCTGCTCGCGCGCGTCTGGCGCACGGCCGGCGCCCTGCACGCGGCGGGTGTGCGCCGCGGCGACCGCGTGGGGGTGCGGATGCCGTCGGGCTCCAAGGAGCTGTACGTCTCGATCCTCGCCGTCATGGCCGCCGGTGCCGCCTACGTGCCCGTGGACGCCGACGATCCCGACGAGCGGGCCCGCTTGGTGTTCGGCGAAGCCGGGGTCCGCGGCATCGTCGTGGGCGCGGGGGAGTTCGTCTCCCACGACGCGGATGCCGACCTCGTGCGCCTGTACGACGGCGACGCGCCGCATCCCAGCACGAACGCCGTGCCGGTGGTGGCCCCGCCCGGCGTCGACGACGACGCGTGGATCATCTTCACCTCGGGTTCGACGGGCGTTCCCAAGGGCGTCGCCGTCTCGCACCGTTCGGCGGCGGCATTCGTCGAAGCCGAGGCACGCCTGTTCCTTCAGCAGGAGCCGCTGGGACCGGGCGACCGGGTGCTGGCCGGTCTGTCGGTCGCGTTCGACGCCTCGTGCGAGGAGATGTGGCTCGCGTGGGGACACGGCGCGTGCCTGGTGCCGGCCCCGCGCTCGCTCGTGCGCTCCGGCGAAGACCTGGCGCCGTGGCTGCTGCGCCAGGGCATCACCGTGGTGTCGACCGTGCCGACGCTGGCGGCGATGTGGCCCGCCGACTCGATCGAGAACGTGCGCCTGCTGATCTTCGGCGGCGAGGCCTGCCCGCCCGAGCTCGCCGCCCGCCTGGTCGCCGACGGTCGCGAGGTGTGGAACACCTACGGGCCGACCGAGGCCACCGTGGTCGCGTGCGCGGCCGCGCTCGACGGCTCGCTGCCGGTGCGCATCGGTCTGCCGCTCGACGGATGGGCGTTGGCCGTCGTCGACGCCGAAGGGCTCCCCGTTCCCGAGGGAGGCACCGGAGAGCTCATCATCGGCGGGGTCGGTCTCGCCCGCTACCTCGACCCCGCGAAAGACGCCGAGAAGTACGCGCCCATGCCGACGCTCGGGTGGGATCGTGCCTACCGCTCGGGCGACCTGGTGCGATTCGAGTCGGAAGGCCTGGTCTTCCAGGGCCGCGCCGACGACCAGGTCAAGGTCGGCGGACGACGCATCGAGCTGGGCGAGGTCGAGTCGGCGCTGCAGGATCTGGCGGGCGTGAGCGCCGCCACGGTCGCCGTACGCACGACCGAGGCCGGCGTGCCCGTGCTCGTCGGCTACCTGGTCATGGACGAGGGCGTCGACCTCGACCGGCGCGCCGCGCGCGCCGCGCTCGCCGAGCGCCTGCCGGCGGCGACCATCCCGCTGCTCGGCGTCGTCGACGCGCTGCCGGTGCGCACCTCGGGCAAGGTCGACCGCGCGGCACTGCCCTGGCCGCTCCCGGGCGTCGACGCCCCCGCGCCGACCGACTTCTCGGCCGACGAGGCCTGGCTCGCCGAGCAGTGGCAGGCGGTGCTCGGCGTCGCCGTCACCGAGCGCAAGACCGACTTCTTCGACCTCGGCGGCGGTTCGCTCGCGGCCGCGCAGCTGGTCTCGCGCATCCGTACGCGGGTGCCGGAGTTCTCGGTCGCCGACATCTACGACGTTCCCCGTCTGGGCGCGATGGCGAAGGCCCTCGGTCCGCAGCTGGTCGACGAGGGCGCGGCGGAGTTCCACCGCGCCGAGCCCACCCCGCGCACGACCCAGTGGGCTCAGACGCTGCTGGGCGCACCGCTGTTCGTGCTCTCCGGCGTGCGGTGGCTGCTGTACCTGCTCACCGCGTCGGCCGTGCTGCGGCTCCTCCCCGGCTTCGACGTGCTGCCGTCGGTGCCCTGGCCCCTGCTCGTGGTCGGTCTGCTGATCTTCGCGACGCCGTTCGGACGCATGGCGATCGCCGTGGCATCCGCTCGTCTGCTGCTGGCGGGGGTACGCCCCGGGGATCACCCGCGGGGCGGCTGGGTGCACATCCGTCTGTGGCTCGCCGAGCAGATCGCCGACCAGGTGGATGCCGTGGGTCTGGCCGGCGCCCCCTGGGTGTCGTACTACGCCCGCGCTCTGGGCGCGCGGATCGGCCGGAACGTCGACATGCACGCGCTGCCGCCGGTCACCGGCATGCTCGTCGTCGGCGACGGCGCATCGATCGAGCCCGAGGTCGACCTCACCGGGTACTGGATCGACGGCGACCTCGTGCGCATCGGCGAGGTGCGCATCGGCGCCGAGGCGACGGTGGGAGCGCGCTCCACGCTCGCGCCGGGCACCCGCATCGGCCGACGAGCCGAGATCGCCCCCGGTTCCGCGGTGTTCGGCCGCGTCAAGGCCGACCAGTCGTGGGCGGGTTCGCCCGCCGTGCGCGTCGGCGGGACGGCGAAGGGATGGCCGACCGAGCGCCCGCCCGCGCCCACCCGCTGGCTGTGGGCGTACGCCGCGTCGGCGCTCGTGCTCGCGCTCCTGCCGCTCGCGGCCTTCACCGTGGGCGCGCTCGTGGTCGCCCAGGGCATGCGCGGCGCGGATTCGCTCGCCGGGGCCGCAGGGGGTGCCTTCGTCTGGCTCGTCCCGGCTGTCGCCGTCACGGGCCTCGTGTTCGCGGCATCCGTCGTCCTGCTCGTGCGGCTGCTCTCGATCGGGCTGACCGAGGGGACCCACCCCGTGCGCAGCCGCGTCGCGTGGCAGGCATGGACCATCGAACGACTTCTGGATGCCGCCCGCACGATCCTCTTCCCGCTGTACTCGTCGTTGTTCACCCCCGTGTGGTTGCGCCTGCTCGGCGCCGAGGTGGGTCGCGACGTCGAGGCGTCGACCGTTCTGTTGATCCCGTCGATGACCCGCATCGAAGACGGCGCGTTCTTGGCCGACGACACGATGGTCGCGTCCTACGAACTGCGCGCCGGATGGCTGCGGATCGGCCCGGTGCGCATCGGCAAGCGCGCGTTCCTCGGCAACTCGGGCATGGCTGCGCCGGGGCACCGCGTGCCGCGCGACGGATTGGTCGCGGTGCTGTCGGCGGCGCCGATGAAGGCCAAGGCGGGTTCGTCGTGGCTCGGCTCGCCCGCGGTGCGTCTGCGCCGCCTGTCGGCCGCGGGCGACGAGTCGCGCACCTACCGCCCCACGTCGGGTCTGCGCTTGGCGCGGACGCTGTGGGAACTGGGGCGCTTCGTTCCCGTCGTCGTCACCTGCGCCATCGGGCTCGGGGTGATCTTCGCCCTCGCCGGGCTCTGGCAGAGCGTCGGGCCGGTGTGGACGCTGCTGCTGTCGGGCCTGGTGATGCTGGCCGCGGGGGCGGTCGCCGCCGGGGTCTCGACCGCGGCCAAGTGGGCCATCGTCGGCGTCATCCGCGCGGGGGAACAGCCCCTCTGGTCGAGCTTCGTGTGGCGTACCGAGGTCTCGGACACCTTCACCGAGATGGTCGCCGCCCCGTGGTTCGCGCGCGCGGCGACGGGAACCCCCGCGCTCGCCGTGTGGCTGCGGAGCCTCGGCGCAACGATCGGTGCCGGTGTCTGGTGCGAGAGCTACTGGCTGCCCGAACCCGACCTGGTCACTTTGGGGGCCGCGTCAACCGTCAACCGCGGATGCGTGGTGCAGACGCATCTGTTCCATGATCGAATCATGAGTATGGATACCGTCGAGCTGGAAGCGGGGGCGACCCTCGGTCCGCACAGCGTGGTCCTTCCCGCCTCCACCCTCGGTGCGCACGCGACCGTGGGGCCGGCGTCGCTGGTCATGCGCGGTGAGACCGTTCCGGTCGGCTCGCGCTGGAGCGGCAACCCCATCGGTCCGTGGCGTGCCGTGAAGGTCCGCGCCTACCAGTCGACCACGTGAGCGCCACCGACTCCTACGCCCCGCAGAGCGGTGACGCCTCGTACGACGTGCAGTCGTACGACCTCGTCCTCGGCTATCGCGTACGCACCAATCGGCTCGAGGGAACCGCGACCATCGTCGCCGTCGCCCGCACTGCGGTGACCTCATTCGCCCTCGACCTCGTCGGGCTCCGCACGTCGCGCGTGCGCGTCGACGGGGCCGCCGCGCGGGTGACGGCCGGGCCGCACGCGATCCGCGTGACGCCCGCGCGCGCTCTCGCCCCGGGGGATCGGTTCGAGGTCGAGGTCGCGTACGCCGGCACGCCGGCGCCCCGTCGCTCGCGCTGGGGGACCGTCGGGTGGGAGGAACTCACCGACGGCGCTCTGGTCGCCGGCCAGCCCACGGGGGCTCCGACGTGGTTCCCGTGCAACGACCGGCCCGACAACCGCGCCTCGATGCGCATGCAGATCACGGTCGACGACGGCTACGAGGTCGCCGCGACCGGCGTCGCGGGAGCGAGTATGCGCCGGGGCGGTCGCACCACCCGGGTGTTCACCTCCGATGTGCCCACCGCCACGTACCTGGCGGCGGTGCACGTGGGCCGGTATCGCACGCGTCCCCTGGCGGGCAGTGGCGTCGATGTCGTGCCGCCGGTGACCGTCAGCGCCCCGCCGGCGCTGACGGCCGCGGTCGACCGCGCCTTCGCCCCCGTGCCCGAGATGCTGCGGCTCTTCGACCGCCTGTTCGGGCCGTACCCGCAGCAGGCGTGCACGCTCGTCGTCACCGCCGACGAGCTCGAGATCCCGCTCGAGGCGCAGGGCCTCGCCGTCTTCGGCATGAACCACCTCGTGCCCGCGGCGCAGCGCCTCATCGCGCACGAGCTGGCGCACCAATGGTTCGGCAACAGCGTCGGTCTCGCGCGGTGGAGCGACATCTGGCTGAACGAGGGCTTCGCCTGCTACGCCGAGTGGCTGTGGTCCGAGGCCTCGGGCGGCCCTTCGGTGCAGACCTGCGTCGACGACCACTACGCCCGACTGGCCGCCAAGCCGCGCGATCTGCTGCTGATCGACCCCGGACCCGACGACATGTTCGACGACCGCGTGTACAAACGCGGCGCGCTGACGCTGCACGCGCTGCGGCGGACCCTGGGCGATGTCGCGTTCTTCGATCTGCTGCGCGCCTGGACCGCCGACCACCGCCACGCACTCGTCACGACCGACGACTTCCGCGCCGCGGTGGCTCGGGCCGGGGGAGCGGATGCCGCGGCGGTGCTGTCGGCGTGGGTCGACCGCACCGCTCTGCCGTCGCGGGTGTGAGGTTCCGGCCCCGGTCGCCGGGGCGAGCGGAGGGCGAGGGGCGGAGGGAGGGGGCCTGAGCGCTCCGCGTCCTCCGCTCGTCCCTCGCCCTCCGCTCGTCACGCGTCGCGCCCGCCGCTCATCACGCGCCCCCGCGCCCGCCGCGCCCGGGCACCGCTATCGAGCAGCACACCCCACGCGTGACACCGCGACGGCGACAACGACGCGCGGCGGGCCCACCACGTCGTATCCGTCGTACGGAGCGCCGTCGTCGACCCGACCGACCCAGGTGTCGTCCGCCCGGGGCTCGATCCGCACGCGCGCCGGGTCGACGCTGAGCCCGCGACCGTCGGCCTTGAGCACCGCCTCCACCCGCGCCCAGGTGCGAGCATCCGCCCCCGGCAGGACGTTGTCGAGGCCGGTCGCCTCGGCGGGGACCGCGTCGACTCCCACCGACCCCGCTGAACGTGAGGTCGCCACCACCGCCCACCCCTCCGCGTACGAGACGGATGCCGTGGCCTCGACCCCCATGACCCGCACGCGCCCGTGTTCACCGCCGCACGCGGAGCACCGTGACACGACGTCCGCCCCCGGGAGCAGCTCGGCGAGCAACGACCGCGACACCTCGCGGCGCACCGCGCCCGGCGGGACCTCGCGCCACGCGACGCGGACGTCGGGGGGAAGGGTCACACCGGCGGCTCGTGCGTCTCGATGGCGACGATGCCCGCACCGGGGTGCGCCACCGGAATGTGCACGACCGAGAACCCGCCGGGTTCGAGCGCCGAGGAACTGCCCAGGTACGACCCGCGCATGGTGCCGGTGGCCAGTGCCATCTCGTTCAGGATGTCGGGCAGCACGGGACCGTGGCTGGCGAGGACGACGGGCTTGCGCGCCCGCACGCGCTCGCCGATGACGGTCCGCGCGTCGGAACGGCCCTCTTCCCAGGCGTCCTGGCTGATCTCGCCGCTGACCTGGATGCGTTGTCCGAGCGCGTGCGACAGGGGAGTGACCGTGCGGACGCAGCGCTCGGCGGGGCTCGAGACGATCCGGCGCACGCCGAAGGCGAGCAGCGGCCCGACGATGGCCTCGGCCTGTCGGCGTCCCCGCGTGGTGAGGGGGCGATCGTTGTCTTCGCCCTCCCATTCCTCGCGCGAGCGGGCCTTGGCGTGGCGCAGGGCGATCACGGGGAACGTGGGAAGCGCCTGCTCGTCGACCAACCGCGTGAACTCGTCGAGGATCTCGATGTCGACGGGGTAGCTGAGGTTCTTCCGCGCCTTCTTCAGGCTCACCCACTCGACGGCGGCCACCTCTTTGTTCGGCACGAACGTCGAGGTGCGCACGGCGGCATCGGTGGCCTCGGCGGCCCAGTAGTGCACGATCTTGGTGCGCGAGCTCGGCATCCGGTACCGCGACACTCCGACCGGCACGCCGAGCGCCACGCGGATGCCCGTCTCTTCCCGGATCTCGCGCACGGCCGTCTCGGCGAGGGTCTCGCCGGGATCGACCTTGCCCTTGGGCAGCGTCAGGTCGCGATACTTGGTGCGGTGGATGAGTAGGACGCGCAGCTTTCCGTCGACGACGCGCCACACCACGCCGCCGGCCGCATAGATCGCGGTCTCGGTCACCGCGCCGACCGTGCGCGGCGCTTGCGCTGGACGAGCGCCATCGTGTGCTCCTGCAGGTCGACCAGCGGCGCGCCGTCGGCGTCGACACTGTGACGCACCCACTCGCCCTCGGCACCGAGGTGCCACGAGCTCGTGCCGTCGTCCATCGCGAGGCTGAACAGCGTCATCAGTTCCTGAACCTGCGCGGGATCGACCACGCGCACCAGGGCCTCGACGCGGCGGTCGAGGTTGCGGTGCATCATGTCGGCGCTGCCGATGAACACCTGCGGGTCGCCGTCGTTGTCGAACGTGAAGATGCGCGAGTGCTCCAGGTAGCGACCGAGGATGGAGCGCACGGTGATGTTCTCGCTCATCCCCTCGACCCCGGGCTTGATCGAGCAGATGCCGCGCACCCAGACATCCACGGGTACCCCGGCCTGGCTGGCGCGGTACAGGGCGTCGATGATCTCTTCGTCGACCATCGAGTTGACCTTGATCCGCACGCCCGAGGTCTTGCCCTCGAGGGCGTTGCGACGCTCTTTGTCGATGTGGCGCAGCAGACCCTTGCGCAGGTGCAGGGGGGCGACGAGAAGGCGCTTGAACTTCTTCTCGATCGCGTACCCGCTGAGTTCGTTGAACAGACGGGTCAGGTCGCGACCCACCTGATCGTCGACGGTGAACAGGCCGAAGTCTTCGTAGATGCGGCTCGTCTTCGGGTTGTAGTTGCCCGTGCCCACGTGACTGTAGTGGCGCAGGCGTGCCTCTTCTTCTCGGATGACGAGGGCGAGCTTGCAGTGGGTCTTCAGCCCCACGAGGCCGTAGACGACGTGCACGCCGGCCTTCTCGAGCTTGCGCGCCCAGACGATGTTGTTCGCCTCGTCGAAGCGCGCCTTGACCTCGACGAGGGCGAGCACCTGCTTGCCTGCTTCGGCGGCGTCGATGAGCGCCTGCACGATGGGGCTGTCGCCCGAGGTGCGGTACAGCGTCTGCTTGATGGCGAGCACGTGCGGGTCACGGGCGGCCTGCTCGAGGAAGGCCTG
Source organism: Microbacterium sp. CFBP 8801 (assembly GCF_014839455.1). NCBI lineage: Bacteria > Bacillati > Actinomycetota > Actinomycetes > Micrococcales > Microbacteriaceae > Microbacterium > Microbacterium sp. CFBP 8801. The sequence goes on from NZ_JACYNU010000004.1 coordinate 52,635, forward strand.
CACACTCGTGGCGAACGACTCGTAGGGGTGGTGCACGAGCACGTCGGCCTTGCGGATCGCGCCGAACAGGTCGGCGCGGCCGTTCTGCTCCGCCGGCTGGAAGGCCAGGGCGGTCTTGGGCACGTGGGGCGGGTAGCGCAGGTCGGGGCGATCGATGCGCGACAGGTCGAACAGGCCGCGCAGGTCGAGGGCGCCGGGCAGGCGGTAGACCTCCTGCTCGGTGATGTCGAGCTCGCTCAGCAGCAGCGATCGGGTCACGTCATCCATGTCCTCGGTGATCTCGAGGCGGATGGGCGGCCCGAACCGTCGACGCAGCAGTTCGGCCTCGAGTGCCTGGATGAGGTTCTCGGTCTCGTCCTCTTCGATCGTCATGTCTTCGTTGCGGGTCAGACGGAACGCGTGGTGGTCGAGCACCTCCATCCCCGGGAACAGATCGCCGAGGTGGTTCGAGATGAGCTCCTCGAGCGGCAGGTAGCGCACGCCGGGGCCACCGCTGATCTCGACGAAACGGGGGAGCATCGGGGGCACCTTCAGGCGCGCGAACTCCTGTCGGCCGGTGCGCGCGTTGCGGATGCGGATCGCGAGGTTGAGTGAGAGGCCCGAGATGTAGGGGAACGGGTGCGCCGGGTCGACGGCGAGCGGCATGAGCACCGGGAAGACGTTGCGCTGGAAGTACTCGGTCAGTCGAGCGGCCGTGTCTTCGTCGAGCGAGTCCCACGACACGACCTCGATGCCGGCCTCGGCCAGCGCGGGGCGCACCTTCTCGGTCCAGGCGGCGGCGTGGCGCTCCTGCAGGCGGTGCGCTTCGGCCGAGATGTCGGCGAGCACGTCGAGCGGCGCGCGGCCCACGTTGGTGGGTACGGCGAGGCCGGTGACGATGCGGCGTTTGAGGCCGGCGACACGCACCATGAAGAACTCGTCGAGGTTGCTGGCGAAGATGGCGAGGAAGTTGGCTCGTTCGAGCACCGGGACCATCGGGTCTTCGGCCAGTTCGAGGACGCGCTGGTTGAACGACAACCAGCTGATCTCGCGATCGAGGTAGCGGTGATCGGGAAGCTGGTCGTCCGCGGCCTCGACGGCTTCGTCGAAGTCGTCGTCGTCGGCGTCGCCGAGCCCGGCATCCAGCGCGTCGTGTTCCATCATTCCCACATCATGTCAGGGGTCGGTGACACGCGAGTGAACACGAGGTGCGTGCGTCGTCAGGAGGGGGAGGATGCCGCGGGCGCGGGGTCGTCTTCGTAGACGTTGAAGCGGTACCCGACGTTGCGGACGGTGCCGATCAGCTGTTCGAGATCGCCGAGCTTCGCGCGCAGTCGTCGCACGTGCACGTCGACCGTGCGGGTGCCGCCGAAGTAGTCGTAGCCCCAGACCTCGCTGAGCAGCTGCTCGCGCGTGAACACCCGCGAGGGGTGCGTGGCGAAGAAGTGCAGGAGCTGGAACTCCTTGTAGGTCAGATCGAGGGGTTTGCCGTGCACCTTGGCCGAGTACGAGGACTCGTCGATCGAGATGCCCGAGGTCTGGATGCGCGTGGACACCTGGTCGGCGGCACGGCGCCCCATGGCCAGGCGGATGCGGGCGTCGATCTCGGCGGGGCCGGCGCCGACGAGCACCACGTCGTCGATGCCCCAGTCGGTCGAGACGGCGGTGAGACCGCCCTCGGTGACGATCAGCACGAGCGGTGCTTCCATGCCGGTCGTCGAGATGATCTTGCACAGCGACTTGGCGCCGACGAGGTCGAAGCGCGCGTCGATGAAGACGACGTCTGCGCTGGGCGCGTTCACCAACTGAGCGGGCTCGGCGGGGATCTGGCGCACGCGGTGGCTCAGCAGTTCGAGCGCAGGCAAGGCCGCTCCGCCGCCGGGTGCGGAGCTCAGAACCAGAAGCTGTGCCAAAGGGACCTCCCGCGCGACCTGCCGCGCACCCGCCCATCTTAGGGTGACGCGCCGCCGCGCGCCGTCATCGGCCCGCGCTCGCGCTCTCGGCCCGTCCTGGGTGATGATGGATCCATGTCGACTCCCGACCTCGCGCCGCGCCGGACTTTCGGCGGCATCGTCGCCGTGTGGGTACTCGCGCTGATCGCCGGAGTGGCCATCGGGGTGTTCGCCCCCGAGGGCTGGCGTGCGCAGTGGGTGACCGTCGCGCTCGGTGGTTGCCTGATCGTCGCCTTCGCCATCCAGCTCTGGTACGGGCGGTCGCAGGCGTTCATCCAGCGCATGGCGCTGAGCGCCCTCGGTTCGCTGCTCGTGCTCGGCATCGTCACGGCGGGTTTCGGTCTGGCATCCATCGTCAACGGATGACGGGTCGCGACGATCCGTCGCGCGCGGTTCCCGGATAGACTCGCCTCATGGACCTCCTCGCGCTCGAACTCTTCTTCGTGGGACTTCTCGGCCTCGCATCGCTGGCGATCGCTTTCGTCTCCGGCACGGTCGTCTGGAACCTCTATCGCGGCCAGCGCTGAGCGCACCGTGATCGAGATCCCGACCGATCTTCCGGCCGACCTCGTCCCTCTGTCGTGGCTGGTCGGCGTCTGGGAAGGCACCGGCGTCATCGACTACGAGGTCGACGGGCACGCGTTCTCGGGTGAGTTCGCGCATCGCGTGAGCTTCAGCCACGACGGTGGGGGGTACCTCAACTACTCCGCCGACGCCTGGCTGCTCGACGGCGATGCGCGTCGTCCCCTGGTCGCCGAGACCGGGTACTGGCGCCTCGCGCGACCGGCGACAGACGCCGACGCGGGTCCCGCGTTGCTCCCGCCGTCCGCCCCGGCGGCGGTCCGCACCGCCGACGACGTCGAGGCTCTGCGCAACGCCGACGGCGGCTTCGACCTCGAGGTCAGCCTCGCCCACGCCGACGGCGTGCTCGAGCTGTACGTCGGCCAGGTCAAGGGTCCGCGCATCGATCTGGCGACCGACGCCGTGGTGCGCGCCGCCGGCGCGAAGCCGTACGCCGCGGCCACTCGCCTCTACGGTCTCGTCGACAACCATCTGCTGTGGGCCTGGGACATCGCCGCCCTCGGCCGCGAACTGGGCTCGCACGCGTCGGCGCGCCTGGCCCGGGCGGAATGACCATGGCTTCGCTGTCACAGGTTCCCGGCGCGGTCGTCGACGACGCGGGGCTGCGCCACGTCGGTTCTCCCGTCGCGGAACAGCGCCGTCTGGCATCCGGAACCGCCCTTGCCCCTCTGGGCGATCGCCGCGTCATCTCGGTGGGCGGCGAGGACCGGCGCAGCTGGCTCGACTCCCTGTCGTCACAGGCGCTGACGCACTTGGCCCCGGGAGTGTCGACGGAACTCCTCATCCTCGATCCGCAGGGGCGCGTCGAGCACGCGGCCTCGGTCGTCGACGACGGTGAGACGACCTGGTTGATCGTGGACGCGTCCGACGCCGAGGCGCTCCTGACCTGGCTCACCCGCATGCGCTTCCGCCTGCGGGTGGACGTGCGCGATCGTTCCGACGAACTGTCGGTGATCGGGGGCACGCGTGCCGCCGTCGAAGCCCTCACCGCGGCGGCTCCGGTCTGGGTCGACCCGTGGCCCGACGTCACCCCCGGCGGATGGGCGTACGCCCGTGTCGATCCGCATCCGGGAGCCGACCGTGACTGGGCCGAGGCGATCGTGGATGCCGAAGAGCTCGACCGCCTGATCGATGCCGCTGTCGCGGGAGAGATGGCGTTCGCGGGTCGTGACGCGGTCGAAGCGCTGCGCGTGGCCGCGTGGCGCCCGCGCGTGAGCGTCGACGCCGACGAGCGGTTGCTTCCGCACGAGATGGACTGGCTGCGCACCGCCGTGCACCTGTCGAAGGGCTGCTATCGCGGTCAGGAGACGGTGGCGAAGGTGCACAACCTGGGCCACCCGCCGCGTCGTGTCGTCGCGCTGCAGCTCGACGGGAGCGACAGTGTGCTTCCCGCGCGCGGTGATGCCGTGCGCGCGGGTGACAGCGTGATCGGCACGATCACCTCGGTCGCGATCCACCACGAAGACGGGCCCATCGCGTTGGCCCTCGTCAAGCGCACGGCCCCCGAGGGCGTGCCGCTCGTGGTGGACACGGCCGACGGCCCCATCGCCGCGGCCGCCGAGACCGTCGTGCCCGCCGACGCGGGCGCCACCGCGTCTGTACCGCGTCTGCCGCGCCTGGGTCGCCGCCGCGCCGCGGAATGAGCGCCGACGACTCGTCGACGACGGTCGGCGTCGTCGTTCCTCCCTCCCGTCTGCGTTCCACCCTGGGGCGACGTGTCGCGCGGGTGCGCGAGTCGCTGCCCGCGATCGTCCAGATCGTGGTCGCGGCCACCTCGGCGTACGCCTTCGCGCACTTCGTCCTGGGCCACCCGGTTCCGCTGCTGGCGGCGACGGTCACGGTGTCGAGCCTCGGACTGGTGCGTGACGCGCGACCCTGGCGTGTCGGTGAGACCGTCGTCGGCATGCTCGTCGGCATCCTGATCGCCGAGATCGTGCTGGTGACCGCCGGAAGCGGCTGGTGGCAGATCGCCGTGGCCATGTCGGTCACCCTGGTGGTCGCGCGCTTCCTCTCGCCGCAGCCGGGGTTCGCCCTCGCGGCGGTGGTGCAGTCGCTCATCGCCCTGGTGGTGGTGACCGGGGCGCCCTTCCTCCGCCTCGTCGACGGGGCCATCGGCGGTGTCGCCGCTCTGATCGTGACGGCGCTCATCCCGCGCACGCTGCGCCGCACCGAGCTCCGCGACGCCGACGAGCTGTTCGACGCGCTCGATGTGGCCATGGCGACGATCGTGCGGGCGCTCCGCCGAGGGGACCGCGCGCGGGCCGAGCGGGGCCTGGAACGCGCGCGGTCCCTGCAGACCTACGTCGACGCGTGGAGCGGCTCGCTGGAGTCGGGCCGCGAGGTGGCGCGCATCTCGCCGTTCCTGCGCCGCCAGCGCACCGAGCTGCAGCGGCATGCCCGCGTGCGCGAGGCGCTCGATCTGGCCACGCGCAACCTGCGCGTCGTCGCCCGCCGCGCGGCGTACCTCTGCGTCGACGGTGAGGCGCGTCCGGTCCCGGCCGATCTGCTCGCCGAGCTCGCCCGCGGGGCGGGGCTGGTGCGCGACAGCCTCGACGACATCTCGCTCGAGCCCGTCGCCCGCGCGGCGGTGGTCGCGGTGATCCGACGGCTCGACCCCGCCGCGCTGCTACCGGGCGGGGGTGTCGGAGAACTCAACCTCGTCGCGGCCCTGCGTCCGCTCGCCGTTGACCTGCTCGTGGCGGCGGGGATGCCGTCGGCCGAGGCGCGGGCGCTTCTCCCGCGCATCTGAGCGCGAGCCGCGCGACGTCGGTGCGACCACGCCGGGTCGGGCTCAGAGCGGCGCGACGGCCTCCCACGCGACGCCGACCTCGCCCAACCGCCAGCGTTCGCGCCGCACCAGCGGCCAGCCGGCGTCGGCGAGGGCGATCATGGCGATGCGCCACCGGTGGACGGAGCCGAAGGGCGCGACCACGGCCGCCCGCGTCCACTCCCGCTCGAGGGAGGCCACGAAGGCGTGCACCCGCTCGCCGTCCACGTTGCGGTGGATCAAGGCCTTGGGCAGGCGCTCGGCCGCGATCGCGGGGGAGTCGAGCTCTGCCAGGCGCAGCGAGATGGTGAGGCTGCGGGGAATGGCATCCGCCCCGATCTCGGCCCAGGTGGCGATGCGCCCGATCTCGTCGCAGGTGCCCTCGACCAGGATGCCGTCGGGTTGAAGCCGCGCGCACATGCGGCCCCAGGCGTCGGCGACGTCGTCTTCGTCGTATTGACGCAGCACGTTCATCGCGCGGATGACGGCGGGGCGTCGCCGGCCCGGCAGCGGCACCTCGAACCCCCCACGGGCGAAGGTGACGCCCGCGACGCCCTCCGCTTGCGCGCGGGCGCGGGCGACGCGATCGGCGTCGATCTCGAGCCCGACGACCGTGGCATCCGCTCTCTGCTTCGTCAGCCGGGCGAGGAGTTCCAGGGGCGTGACCGCGCTCGCGCCGAAGCCGAGGTCGACCACGAGGGGGTCGTCGGTGCGGCGCAGCACCGGATGCCGGGCGATCCACCGGTCCACCCGGCGAAGCCGATTGACCCCGGTCGTCCCGCGGGTCGGGCGGCCGACGGGGGAGGGAGTCACCGGAACATGATGCCAGCCGCGCGCGTCGATAACATGGAGGCATGACCGCGCCTCACACGCTGATCCTCCTCCGCCACGGGCAGAGCGAGTGGAACAAGACCAACCAGTTCACCGGCTGGGTCGACGTGCGACTCACCGACCAGGGCAAGGCCGAGGCGCAGCGCGGCGGCGAGATGCTCGCCGAGTCGGGCGTGCTGCCCGACGTGCTGCACACCTCCGTCCTCAGTCGCGCCATCCAGACCGCCAACATCGCGCTCGACGCCGCCGACCGTCTGTGGATCCCGGTGAAGCGCTCGTGGCGCCTCAACGAGCGTCACTACGGCGCCCTGCAGGGCAAGGACAAGGCCCAGACGCTCGAGGAGTTCGGCAACGAGCAGTTCATGCTCTGGCGCCGTTCGTTCGACGTTCCGCCGCCGGCCCTGCCCGCCGACGACCAGTACAGCCAGGTCGGCGACCCGCGCTACGTCGGCATCGACGGTGAGGTCCCCGCGACCGAGTCGCTGTCGATCGTCATCGACCGCATGCTGCCCTACTGGCACAGCGACATCGTCCCCGACCTCCAGGCCGGCAAGACCGTCCTGGTCACGGCGCACGGCAACTCGCTGCGCGGTCTCGTGAAGCACCTCGAGGGCATCAGCGACGCCGACATCGCCGAGCTGAACATCCCGACGGGTATTCCGCTCGTCTACCGCCTCGACGCCGACCTGAAGCCCCTCGGACCGGGGGAGTACCTCGACCCCGAGGCCGCCGCCGCGGGCGCCGCAGCGGTCGCCGCGCAGGGCAACAAGCACTGACGCAACGACGAAGGGGTGGATGCCGATCGGCATCCACCCCTTCGTCGTCGGTGCTCAGATGACCGGGCTGGTCTCGACCTCGTCGTCGGCGCCGGCCCAATCGCCGGTCGCGAGGTAGACGACCTTCTTGGCCACCGAGACGGCGTGGTCGGCGAACCGCTCGTGGTAGCGGCTCGCGAGCGTCGCGTCGACCGTGGCCGTCGCTTCGCCCTTCCAGGTGTCGCCGAGCACCTTCTCGAAGACGCTGATGTGCAGCTCGTCGATGGCGTCGTCGGCGTTGCGGATCTCGTCGGCGATACGCAGGTCCTGCGTCCGCAGCAGCTCGGTGAGCTTGCGGGCGACCTCGACGTCGAACTCACCCATGCGGGTGAAGGTCGTCTTGAGGCCGCGCGGGATGGCGCGCTCGGGGAAGCGCGAGCGCGCGAGCTGCGCGATGTGCTCGGCCATGTCGCCCATGCGCTCGAGCGACGCGCTGACCCGCAGCGCCGTCACGACGATGCGCAGGTCGCGCGCGACCGGCTGCTGGCGGGCGAGGATCTCGATGGCGAGCTCGTCGAGCTCGAAGGCCTTCTCGTCGATGATGGCGTCGGCCTCGATGACCTCTTCGGCCATGGCGACGTCGCTCGATCCGAAAGCACGGGTGGCGCGGTCGATGGCGACCGTGACGAGTTCGGCGATCTCGACCAAGCGGCTCTGGACGTCCTCGAGGGACTGGTGGAATACTTCGCGCATCGCGGTACCTTCCGTCGGCGGCACGGCACACATACGTCCCGCTACCTTCGGGGATTCTTCCCAGCGAAGGTTAACGAGCGGTGCAGTGACAGTGAATAGTAGCCTCTCCCCACTGCCCGGCGGGGGTGAACGGCGGGTGACGTTCGATCGGCGGCTCTACGCTGGTGCCATGGAACACACGCAGCTCCCGCTGCTCGCGCTCCTCGTCGGACTCCTCGTCGGCGGCTCGGTGGTCGGCCTGCTGGTCGTCGCGCTGCGGGCCCGTGACCGCTCCATGGCGCAGACCTCCGTCGAAGTGCCCGAGGGCGTGGAGGCGATGCTGGGGGCTATGGACGACCCCGCGATCGTGTGCGACATGTCGTCGACCGTGCTGGCGCTCTCGCCCGCCGCCGAAGTCTTCGGGCTGCGATCTGGTGAGGTCATCGCGAGCGACGACCTGCGCCGCGTGGCGCGGGTGGCACGCGACACGGGCGCGGGCATCGGTGAGAACCTCCGGCTCCGCCGCGGTGCGGCCCCGGCCGAGCCCCGGCTGGTCGCCGTCCGCGCCACGCCCATCTCGGGGCGCCTCACCCTGCTGGTGCTGCGCGACATCACCGAGCGCGAGCGCGTCGAAGAGATGCGCCGTGACTTCGTGGCCAACACCAGCCACGAGCTGAAGACCCCCGTGGGGGCTGTCAGTCTGCTCGCCGAGGCCATCGAGTCAGCCGCCGACGACCCCGATCAGGTCCGTCACTTCTCGTCGCGGCTGCAGGCCGAGGCGACGCGTCTGGGGGCGCTGGTCAACCGCATCCTGAGCCTGTCGCGGCTGCAGGCCTCCGATGAGCTGCGCGACGTCCGCGCGGTCTCGATCGACGAAGTCGTCACCTCGGCCGTCGAAGCCCACACCGTGCAGGCCGATCAGGCGCAGGTGACCGTGGTGCGCGGCGGCACGAAGGGGCTGTGGGTACGGGGAGAACCGCAGATCCTGACCGAGGCGGTCGGGAACCTCGTCGCGAACGCGATCGCCTACTCGCCGCAGGGGTCCAAGGTCGGGCTCGGCGTCAAACTCGACGACGGCGTCGTCGAGATCGCCGTGACCGACCGCGGCATCGGCATTCCCGAGGCCGATCAGGCCCGCGTCTTCGAGCGCTTCTACCGTGCCGATCAGGCACGCTCTCGCCGCACCGGCGGAACCGGGCTCGGCCTCTCGATCGTCAAGCACGCGGTGCAGCGCCACGGCGGTGAGGTGCGACTCTGGTCGCGGCCCGACCGAGGATCGACCTTCACCATCCGCCTCCCCCTGTCGGAGGCGCCCGACATCGACCCCGCCCGTTCCAAACCGCGTCGCAAGGGCCGCAAGGCCGGCGGCGCGCCGACCGTCCCCGCGAAGGGAGACACCGCATGACTCGTGTTCTGATCGTCGAGGACGAACCCGACCTGGCCGACCCCCTGGCCTATCTGCTGCGTCGAGAGGGATACGAGGTCGAGATCGCCGAAGACGGCACGCTCGCGCTCGCCGCCTTCCGCGAGCGGGGAGCCGACATCCTGCTGCTCGACCTCATGCTCCCGGGCATGCCCGGTACCGAGGTGTGCCGCCAGCTCCGGCTGACGACGCAGGTGCCCATCATCATGCTCACGGCGAAGGACTCCGAGGTCGACATCGTCGTGGGTCTCGAACTCGGCGCCGACGACTACGTGACGAAGCCCTACTCCACCCGCGAGCTGCTGGCCCGCATGCGGGCGGTCCTGCGCCGACGCGCCCCGGAGGAGGCCGATCTCGACGACCGCATCCTCACCGGCGGACGGGTCGTGCTCGACATCGACCGGCACACGGTCGCCGTCAACGGTGCGGAGATCAGCATCCCGCTCAAGGAGTTCGAGCTCCTCGAGGTGCTCATGCGCAACGCCGGGCGCGTGCTGACCCGCGGCCAGCTCATCGACCGGGTATGGGGCACCGACTACTTCGGCGACACCAAGACGCTCGACGTGCACATCAAGCGCATCCGCTCGCGCATCGAAGAGAACCCCAGCGACCCCGGCATGCTCGTCACCGTGCGTGGACTCGGCTACCGCTTCGAGGGCTGACCCTCCCAGGAACGACGAAGGCGCCGACGATCGGATCGTCGGCGCCTTCGTCGTGTTTCAGGACGAGGGGGTCGGGCTCGGCGTCGGGGTCACCGTGGGCAGCACGGGGATCGGCGTCAGCGAGGGCGACGGGGTCGCGGTCGGCGCCAGCGGCGCGAGGTACTCCAGGGCACCGTCGAGGACGGGGACCTGCATGAGCGCCCCTTCGCCGTCACCGGACTGGAAGTAGACCGACACCGTGGATCCGGGCTGGGCGTCGATGCCGTCGAGGCGCAGGGGCTCGACGTCGTTCGCGAGGTCGCCCAGGCTCAGCGTGCGCTGGGCGGGGACGTTCACCGAGGAACGTACGGCCGACGAGCCCTCGCCGACCTCGATGCGCAGGGTCTGCGGGTCGGTGGTGTCGTTGACGACGGCGGCGACGAAGTTGCCCACCGTGCCGTCGCCGTTCGCGACGATCAGGACGTTGCGTACCGACAGCGGGCCGGACTCCGCGGGGACGTTGATCCCGTCGGAGGCGGAGTAGTCGATGGTGGTCGCCTGCGGGGCGAGGATGTTGCATCCAGTCGTGCCCAGCACGACGGCGGCACCCACGGCGATGGACGCGATCAGGCGCGTTTTCACGGATCCTCCAAGATCGACAGACGACATCGTCATCATCCTACGGGGTTCGCGGTGTCCGCCCGCCCTCGCACGCACGGGAGGGGGAGGTCGGCAAAGGTGGGCGGAACAATAGCGCATCTGAGCCTGTGGTATCCTGGGTGTTGCCGAAAGGACATAACTCCATGCTTTTTGAGGTTGGCGAGACCGTCGTTTACCCGCACCATGGCGCGGCCACGATCATCGAGGTCAAGGAACGCGTCATCAAGGGCGAGACGAAGAAATACCTGAAGCTCAACGTCACGCAGGGAGACCTCGTCATCGAGGTCCCGGCCGACAACGTCGACCTCGTCGGCGTTCGCGACGTGATCGGCAAAGAGGGTCTCGACCGCGTCTTCGAGGTGCTGCGTGCACCCTTCACCGAGGAGCCGACCAACTGGTCGCGTCGCTACAAGGCGAACCTCGAGAAGCTCGCCTCCGGCGATGTCATCAAGGTCAGCGAGGTCGTCCGCGACCTGTGGCGCCGCGACCAGGATCGCGGACTGTCGGCCGGCGAGAAGCGCATGCTCGCCAAGGCGCGGCAGATTCTCGTCTCCGAGCTCGCTCTGGCCGAGAAGACCGACGAAGACCGTGCGGGCCTCGTGCTCGACGAGGTCCTCGCGTCCTGACGCCCTCCGCTCCGGTCGACGGGGCGCGCGCTAGCGTGGGCGGGTGACTTCTGCACCCGCTTCTCGTCTCGCGATCATCGTCGTCGCCGCCGGTTCCGGTACACGCCTGAACGGCGGCGGCCCGAAGGCGTTCGTCGCGCTCGACGAGCACACGATCCTGCACCACGCGTTGCGGGGCGTGTTCTCGGGGCCCCAGGCGCAGACCATCGTCGTCGTGCCCGTCGGCTACGAGACCGAGGCCCTCGCCTCGGCGCGCGCCGCGGGCGGGCGCGACGACAGCGTGACGGTGGTCACGGGGGCGCAGACGCGTCAGCAGTCGGTCGCCGCCGGTCTCGCGGCGCTCGGCGCCGAGGTCGACATCGTCCTCGTGCACGACGCGGCCCGCGCGCTCACCCCGCCCGCCGTGTTCGATCGTGTGGTCGCCGCCGTCGCCGCGGGGGCGGCCGCTGTCATCCCCACCGTCCCGGTCGTCGACACCATCAAGCGCGTCGACACCGGCGGCCGCGTCGTCGAGGGTGTCGACCGTTCCGAGCTCGCGGCCGCGCAGACGCCGCAGGGCTTCCGCCGGGCCGAGCTCGAGGCGGCCGTGGCCGCGGCCGACGCGGATCACACCGACGACGCCGCACTGGTTGCGGCGGCTGGCCATGCGGTGGTCACGGTCGCGGGAGACGCGTCGTCGTTCAAGATCACCACCGCCCCCGATCTGCAGCGCGCCCGCGCGCTCGTTTCATCGTCGGGATCCGCCGAGGCCGCGAACGACGTGCCCCGCGTCGGACTCGGCACCGATGTGCATGGATTCGGTGGAGACGGCACGCTCTGGCTCGCCGGCCTCGAATGGCCCGGGGAGCCGGCGCTGTCGGGGCATTCCGACGGTGACGCCGTCGCACACGCGATCGTCGATGCGCTGCTCGCCGCCTCCGGCCTCGGCGACATCGGAACCCACTTCGGCACCGATCGCCCGGAGTTCGCCGGGGCGCACGCCGAGGCGTTCCTGGCCCACACCCTCGGGCTGCTGCACACGGCGGGGTGGCGGGTCGGCAACGTCGCCGTGCAGGTGCAGGCCAATCGTCCGCGCTTCGCCGCGCGACGCGAAGAGGCGGAGCGGGTGCTGTCGGCCGCGCTCGGCGGCGCACCCGTCGCGGTGAGTGCGACGACGACCGACGGTCTCGGCTTCACCGGCCGCACCGAGGGCGTCGCGGCCTTCGCCACCGCCCTGGTCGTTCCGATCTAGAGCTGCTTCGTCATGAAGGTCGACAGGGGGTCGGCCGCGTAGGGCGGGAAGGGCGGGCATTCGACGAATCCCTCGCTCGCGTACAGGCGTCGCGCCGCAAGGAAGTCGTCGGTGCTCCCGGTTTCGAGCCACAGGCTCCGGATGCCGCGTTCCCGGGCGTCGTCGACGATGTGGCGCAGCAGCGCGCGGCCGATGCCCTGACCGAGGAAGCGGTCGACCACGCGCATCGACTTCACCTCTGCGCGGTCGGCGGTGAGGTCTTTGCACGCGCCGATACCGGCGAGTTCGTCGTCGACCCAGGCGGACCAGACGGTCACCCCCTCGGCGGTGAGCAGGTCGATGTCGAGCGCGTGCACGCTCTCGATCGGGGTGTTCTCGAGCATGCCGGCCAGGTGCGCGGCGACCAGGTCGCGGGTCTCGTCTCCGGAGAGGTCGTCGGGACGGATGATGAGGGGCATGTCGGCACCGTACCGAGCGCATGTTTCCCTCACATGTCGTCGTGAGGGGCGGCCGGTAGGCTAGGGCGGTGACTTTTCGGCTGTACGACACGAAGGCGCAGGTCCTGCGCGACTTCGTCCCTCTCGACCCCTCGAACGTCACGGTCTACGTCTGCGGACCGACGGTGCAGTCCGGGCCGCACATCGGGCACGTGCGCGCGGCGCTCGCCTTCGACCTGCTGCGCCGCTGGCTCGCCTACCGGTTCGGGCGCGTGACGTTCGTGCGCAACGTCACCGACATCGACGACAAGGTGCTCGCGAACGCCACCGATGCCGAGCCGTGGTGGGCCCTGGCATATCGCATGGAGCTCGAGTTCTCTCGGGCCTACGCCGCCATCGGCATCCTCGCCCCCACGTACGAGCCGCGGGCGACCGCATCGATCACCCAGATGCAGGAGCTCATCGCCGAGCTCCTCGAGCGGGGGCACGCCTACGCCGCCGACGGCGACGTGTACTTCGACGTGCGCTCCTGGGCCGCCTACGGCGAGCTCACCCGCCAGAGCCCGGATGCCATGGAATCGGCGGCAGATGCCGACCCCCGCGGCAAGCGCGACCCGCGCGATTTCGCTCTGTGGAAGGGTGCGAAAGACGGGGAGCCCGAGTCGGCGATCTGGGCGTCGCCCTGGGGCGCGGGACGCCCGGGGTGGCACATCGAATGCTCGGCCATGTCGCGGCGCTACCTCGGGCCCGAGTTCGACATCCACGGCGGCGGCCTCGACCTGCGCTTCCCCCACCACGAGAACGAGATCGCCCAGTCGACCGCCGCGGGTGACGCCTTCGCGCGCTACTGGGTGCACAACGGACTCGTGACCGTCGACGGACAGAAGATGTCGAAGTCGCTCGGAAACTTCACCCTCGCGAGCGATGTCCTCGATGCGCGCGACCCGATGGTGGTGCGCTACGCGCTCGCTGCCGCGCATTACCGCTCGAACCTCGACATCTCCGATCGGGCCTTCGACGAGGCCGCCGCGGCGCTCGAGCGCATCTCGACCTTCGGGCAGCGCGTGCTCCGAGCCGCCGGCGCCGACCCGCTCGCAACCGTGCCGGGCGAGATCCCCGCAGAATTCGCTTCGGCGATGGACGACGACCTCGGAGTGCCCCAGGCTCTCGCCGTGCTGCACGAGACCGTGCGTGCGGGCAACGCGGCGATCGACGGGCACGACCTCGACGCCGCGATCACGGCTCACCGCTCCGTCGTCGCGATGCTCGGCATCCTGGGTCTGGATGCCTCGGAGCCCGCGGTCGCGACCGGGTCGACGGACATGGCTCTCGATGCCCTCGTGCAGACGATGATCGCCCAGCGATCGCAGGCGCGAGCCGACAAGGACTGGGCAGGGGCCGATCGCATCCGCGACGCCATCGCTGCCGCAGGAATCACGCTGGAGGACACTCCGGCCGGAACACATTGGAGTATCAATGCCTAAGCCAGGACGCCCGGGCGCGCGCAACACGGGCAAGAAGAAGGGTCCCCTGAAGGGCACCGGCGGGCACTCCCGCAAGGCGCTCGAGGGTCGGGGACCGACCCCCAAGGCCGAGGACCGCGCCTGGCACCCCGCCGGCAAGCGCAAGGCCGCCCAAGAGCGCTACGCCGCCGCCGGGGGCACGTCCAAGCCCGGCGTGCGCGCGGTCGGGGGGAACCAGAATCGCGGTGGCCGCGCCAAGGCGAACGACGACACCGAGACGGTCACCGGCCGCAACTCGGTGCTCGAAGCCCTGCGCGCGAAGATCCCCGCGACCGCGATGTACATCGCGCAGCGCGTCGAGATGGACGACCGCGTCAAAGAGATGCTGTCGATCGCGACCAACCGCGGCATCCCGGTGCTCGAGGTCACGCGTCCCGAGCTCGACCGCATGGCCGGCTTCGACGGCGTGCACCAGGGCGTGGCCCTCAAGGTCCCCCCGTACGCCTACGCGCACCCGCAGGACCTGCTCGAGCAAATCGTCGACCGCGGCGAGCTGCCGCTGCTCGTCGCCCTCGACGGCATCACCGATCCTCGCAACCTCGGCGCGATCATCCGCTCCACCGGTGCCTTCGGCGGGCAGGGTCTGATCATCCCGCAGCGCCGGTCGGCGAGCGTCAACTCCGCGGCGTGGAAGACGAGTGCGGGAGCTGCCGCGCGCATCCCCGTGGCGCTCGCGGCGAACCTCACCGCGACGCTCAAGGAGTTCAAGAAGCAGGGCGTGTTCGTGCTCGGGCTCGACGGTGACGGCGACGTGTCGCTGCCCGCCCTCGCCCTCGCCGACCGGCCCGTCGTGATCGTCGTGGGTTCCGAGGGCAAGGGGCTGTCGCGCCTCGTCACCGAGACCTGCGACCAGGTCGTGTCGATCCCGATCTCGACCGCCACCGAG
The DNA here is from genome assembly GCF_014839455.1 of Microbacterium sp. CFBP 8801. NCBI lineage: Bacteria > Bacillati > Actinomycetota > Actinomycetes > Micrococcales > Microbacteriaceae > Microbacterium > Microbacterium sp. CFBP 8801. The sequence goes on from NZ_JACYNU010000004.1 coordinate 67,660, forward strand.
TCGCTCAACGCCGGCATCGCGGCATCCGTCGCGCTGTACCAGGTGTCGTCGCTGCGCGCCGCCCACTGACCGTCGAGAGGAACACCATGCCCCGCATCGCTGTCATCGGAGGCACCGGCTACGCCGGGAGCCACATCGTCACCGAGGCCGTCCGCCGCGGCCACACCGTCGTCTCCGTCGCCCGCTCGGTCCCGGCCGAGCGCGTCGAGGGTGCGACGTACATCGAGGGCACCGTCCTCGACGTGCCCGGTCTCGTCGCCGAACTCGAAGGCGTCGAGGTCGTCGTGTCGGCGGCCGCCCCGCGCGGCGACATGGAGGGCAAGCTCCGCCCCGCCATCGCCCAGCTGGCCACCGCGCTGCCCGACGGGGTGCGTCTGGGAGTCATCGGCGGCGCCGGCGGCTCGCTCGTCGCCGACGGTGGTCCTCGCCTCATCGACACCGACGGCTTCGCCGAGGAGTACAAGCCCGAGGCCCGCGAGGCCATCGGCATACTCGAAGATCTGCAGGCCGACGACACCGGCCGCGACTGGTTCTACGTGCACCCGGCCGGGGGCTTCGGCTCGTGGGCACCGGGGGAGCGCACGGGAACCTATCGCGACGGCGGCGACGTGCTCGTCGTCGACGACAACGGCGACTCGTTCATCGGCGGTGCCGATTTCGCGGTCGCCGTCCTCGACGAGATCGAGAACCCGCGCCACTCCCGGGGACGCTTCACCGTCGGTTACTGAGGCCCTCCACGGTTCGAGGCCGTGGCATCCCGGATTCGTCCCGGATGCCACGGCCTCGCCGTTTCAGACGAGATCGCGCCAGTCGACGGCGTCCGTGTCGGTCGTGGGCACCGCGCCGGTCTCGGGTGCGTCGACGTCGGACACCGTCGCGAGCGACATGGTGTCGGTCGGCGGTCCCATGACCGTCGCCTCGTCGCGCCGGTGGCGCAGCACGTCGTCGATGTAGGAGGCGACCACCTCGGCCAGGGGCACGGAGCGCCCCCGCGCCTGCGACATGTACCAGCGGTGCTCGAGCACCTGGTGGAAGACCTCAGCCGGTTCGAGCTTGGCGCGCAGATCCCACGGGATCGCCATCACGATCGGCTCGAACACGCGCGTGAGCCACTCGTGCGCGACCATCTCTTCGTCGGCGCCGAGACGCGAGACCCGGGCGCGGAACTCGTCGAGGTCGTTCAGCAGGCGTCGCGCCTGGTTCTCTTCGACATCGAGGCCGGTGAGGCGCAGGAGACGCCGCTGGTGGTGGCCCGCATCGACGACCTTGGGCTGGATGGACACCTGCGTGCCGTCGCTCGCGGTGCGGATCGACATCTCGCCGATGTCGAACCCGAGCGCATTCAGGCTGTGCACGCGCTCGGTGATACGCCAGGACTCGTCGACGGCGAAGGTCTCTTTGTCGGTGAGGGCCGCCCACAGCGAGTGGTACGACGCCACCAGTCCGTCGGCGATCGCCACGGCATCCACACCGCCCTCGAGTCGCCCGCCGGCCTCGAGGTCCATGATCTCGCCGGCGATGTTGGTGCGCGCGATGTCGAGATCGTGGGCGCGCTGGCCGGGACTCAGGCGGTTGCCGTGCAGCTCGCCCGTCTCGGCGTCGACGAGGTACGCCGCGAACTCGCCGGCGTCGCGGCGGAAGAGGGTGTTCGACAGTGACACGTCACCCCAGTAGAAGCCCACGTTGTGCAGCCGCACGAGCAGTACCGCGAGGGCGTCGACGAGACGCGTGGCGGTGTGCGGGCGCAGCACCTGCGTGAAGAGGGCGCGGTAGGGGAGTGAGAAGCGCAGGTGCGAGGTGACCAGCGCCGCCGGCAACGGGCGGCCCGAGGCGTCGGTGCGCCCGGCGATGACGGCCACCCGCTCGACGCACGGCGACGCGAGACGGTCGAGGTTGCCGAGCATGTCGTACTCGCGACGCGCCATCTCTTCGGTGGTCTCTTTGATCGCCACAACCCGGCCCGACAGGTTGGCGAAGCGCACCAGGTGGCGGGAGATGCCCTTGGGCAGGGCGACGATGTGGTTGCTGGACCAGTCGGCGAGCCCGGTCGACCACGGCAGCTGAAGCAGTCCCGGGTCGACGGTGCTGGCGGTGATGCTGAGCGAATCGCTCACGGTACCTCCGGAAAAAGCGGTGCGGCGCGCCCCTGCCCCCGATGAATCGGGAACCGGGACGCGCCGCGACGGTGCGTCAGGTCAGGCCGAAGCGATGGCCCGGTCGGTCAGACGGTCGCCCGACTCGAGGTCGAACACGTGGATGTGGCCGGGGACCGGCGCCAGCACGACCGTCTCGCCCGCGTTGGGGTGACGGCGGCCGTCGACGCGGGCGACGAGGTCGGTGCGCTTGCCGTTGATGTCGGTGTGGCCGTAGAGGTAGCCGTCGGCGCCGAGCTCCTCGACGAGGTCGACGACGACCTTGAGGCCGCGGCCGTCGGCCGGGGCGACCTGGATGTCCTCGGGACGCACACCGATGGTGACCTCGGAGCCGTGCGCCTTGCCGATGGTGTCGGCCTCGACGGGAACGACCATGTCACCGAACTGCACGCCGCCTTCGGCGAGGTCGACGGTGAAGAGGTTCATCGCGGGCGAGCCGATGAAGCCGGCCACGAAGACGTTCTTGGGCGTCTCGTACAGGTCGCGCGGGGTACCGACCTGCTGGAGCAGGCCGTCCTTGAGCACGGCGATGCGGTCGCCCATGGTGAGCGCCTCGGTCTGGTCGTGCGTGACGTAGACCGTGGTGACGCCGAGGCGGCGCTGCAGCGACGCGATCTGCGTACGCGTCTGCACGCGGAGCTTGGCGTCGAGGTTCGACAGCGGCTCGTCCATGAGGAACACCTGGGGCTGACGCACGATGGCGCGACCCATGGCGACGCGCTGACGCTGGCCACCCGAGAGGGCCTTCGGCTTGCGCGTGAGGTACTGCTCGAGGTCGAGGAGTTTGGCGGCCTCGAGCACGCGAGCGGCACGCTCTTCCTTGCCGATGCCGGCGATCTTGAGCGCGAAGCCCATGTTCTCGGCGACGGTCATGTGGGGGTACAGCGCGTAGTTCTGGAAGACCATCGCGATGTCGCGGTCCTTCGGGGGCACGTCGGTGACGTCGCGGTCACCGATCATGATGCGGCCCGAGTTGACCTCTTCGAGGCCCGCGAGCATGCGCAGCGAGGTGGACTTTCCGCAGCCGGAGGGGCCGACGAGAACCAGGAACTCGCCATCGGCGACGTCGAGGCTGAGCTTGTCGACGGCGGCGCGGGTTCCGCCGGGGTACAGACGGGTTGCGTTGTCGAATGTGACGGACGCCATTTTTTCTTCTCCTTCACCGGCAGGTACGTGCCGGACGATCCGTAGTGAATGGAAAACGGGGGCGACCCCGTGCGCCCGACAGTGGACGCAAGGGTCAGTATGCCACGTGTCTGGTCATTTCCCAGACTGCCTAGCTAGCATCGGTGCTCGTTCGCTCACCCGTGCGTCCCCCCAATTCCTGCGGCAGAAAGCCCGTGCCCGAGAGGTTCCATGTCCAACGACCAGTCACCGAATTCGCCCGCCGAGCGCGACCGCCGCGGGGCGGTCCGCGAGAAGGCGCAGCAGGTCAAGGCGAAGCAGACGCGCTGGCGAATCGCGCGTCGCTCGTTGATCGGCGTCGGTGCGGTGGCCGTCGTTGCCGTGGGTGCCGTCGCGGTGACCTCGGCCCTCAGCTCGCACGACCCGCGTTCCCAGGCCCTGCCGGGAGCTGCGGCCGACGACGGCTTCATGGTGTCGAGCGCCTCCGGCGTCGCCGACCCGGGTGCGCAGCAGACCATCGACGGCAATGCGGCCACGATGGCCGCGGGTGCGGAGCCGACGGCGGAGCCCACGCCGACCCCCACGGGGACGGCGTCCCCCGTCGACATCCGCGTGTACGTCGACTACATGTCGACCGAGGCCCGCGAGTTCGAGACGGCCAACGCCGACCAGCTGTCGAAGTGGGTAGGTGACGACGCTGCCTCGCTGACGTACTACCCCGTCGCGATGCTCACCTCGAAGTCGAACGGCACCAAGTACAGTCTGCGTGCCGCCGGCGCGGCCGCGTGCGTGGCCACCCACGCGTCGGATCGCTTCTTCGCGTACAACCACGAGCTGCTCACGAACCAGCCCGCGGTCGACTCCGACGGCTACAGCGATCAGCAGCTCGCCGACATGGCGCAGGGCGCGGGAGTGGGCGACATCGCTGCCGTGCGTTCCTGCATCGAAGACGAGACGTACACCGGGTGGGCGAAGGCCGCGACCGATCGTGCGATCAAGGGACTCCCCAACACCAACGGTCAGGCACTGACGGCCACCCCGACGGTGCTGGTCAACGGAACGCCGTACGTGGGACGCATGGATGACGCGAAGGAGTTCGCGCAGTTCGTGCTCACGGTCGACAGCAACGCCTACTACTCGACCGCCACGCCGACCCCGTCGGTGACGGCGACGCCCGCGGGCTGAATCGCTATCCCGCAGGTGAACGCATCGCTGTACGATTCAGGTGACATGGACCAGATCGAGGATTCCCCGCCACGCCGTTCCGGCGCGCAGCTGGAGGAGTGGGTGCAGGAGTTCCGCGAGCAGGGACACCTGTTCGCCGGCCGGTTGAAGGTCGTCGAACAAGAACACGCCGACAGCCAGGACACCGGTCTCGTGGTCATGAGCCTCATGAACGCCAAGGCGTCGATCTACATGCAGCCCAAGGGCTACGACCAGCCCCTGTGGGAGGCGACCCTGACGGGACGTCCCGAAGACCTGACGCTCTCGCCGCACGACATGGCGAGCCTCGCGGCAGAGCTCGTCGTGGCGGGCAACCTCTGCTCGTTCCTGCAGTGGAAGTCGCTCGAATGGGACCGAGAGAGCGGAACCCACCCGAGGTCCAGCGCGTCCTGAGGGACGCCCTAGACTCGTGCCCCGGGGCTCCTCGGAGCCTCACGCCGGCTTGGCGCAATTGGTAGCGCACCGTACTTGTAATACGGGGGTTGCAGGTTCAAGTCCTGTAGCCGGCACCCCGCTCACGCGAAGAGCGCGCGCCTCTCACAGAGGTGGAAAGTGCGCGATCCGGTGAGGTGAACGCGACCGAGACCCGGTCGTCGCCGGGCGTGCGATGGGCTCCGTTCCGCCGTCGTCATCCCAGTGCTCCAGGGCGGTGGCGTCGGCGCCGGGCCGTCCGTCCCGTGCGCTGTCCTCGTCGCGTATAGCTCGTGTCGTCGTGGGTGGGGCGTAGCCGTGCCAGTGGTCGCCCGCGGTCTGATTCCAGCTGTCCCACTCGCCATTGCGTCGCAGCGTCGCCAGGTGGCCGCCCTCGTCATCCCAGTTATCTGCGGCGATCTCCTCGTCGTGATCCATGTCGCCCATAGTGCGGACTGTACGCCGCGACCGCGGTGGCGGATAGGGGTCCATGCCCCGCGCCCACCGGCACGAGACCGAGACGCGCCGGTGCGTCGCCCGAAAAGAGGACAGACAACCAGTAGTCGAATGGGTATCCTCACCATTACCTACCCGCGCACCCTACGCGCACCGCTCCGATGGCGAAGCCACGCGACCGGTCCGCTCGCCCAAGGGAGTGGGAACAATGGCTCTACCGCGCACTGTCACACATGCCTACCGAATGCCCGGCGGGTGGGAGAAGCTCGCCCGACATCGACTCACCATCGATTACGCGCGCGAGCTGCGCACCGCCGGCTTCACCCTCATGCGGGTACGCCGAGGGTGGGGGAGTAGTCGCGAACGCTCTATCGCCACCTACCTTGAACGGCGCGAGGCGCCCGTCACCTGACATCCCGCCGCGTTGCGGGTCTCGTTCGTCGACCTCGCCCGTCGCCGAGCGGTCACGATGACAGCCGTGCGAGCGCGACGACGAGAATCGCCGCCGCCACGATCGCCGACAGGCCCGCGAGCAGGGCGCCCACGATCGCGCCCCAGCGCAGGGGCCCGGGCCGCCTGCCCGCCTCCAGCGCGAACAGCAGGGCGCACAGTGCCACGGTGACCATGAGCAGGTCGCCCACCATGCCCGCCGGGGCCCAGACCGCGGTCGCGAGCGCGATCACCCCCGCCGCCAGCGCGGCCAGGTGACGCGTCTGGTGCGCCGGTGCCTCGCTCATCGCCCGCTGTCCTCCGTCAACGCGAGCGCACGCGCAACCAGCGCACCTCGTGCGCGGCGAGCGGAAGGTCCGCGCCCAACCAGGTCGGAGCGCCCGAGACGAGGTCCAGTGCCTCGGGTCGAAGGCCCGAGAGCGTGAGCGCGTCGATGGTCACCGGGCTGTCGGCGACGTTCGCCATGACGAGAACGTCGAAGCCCGCGTTGCCGGGGCGGACGAAGGCCACCACCGACGCCACGTGCGCGTCGAAGGCGATGAGCTCGTTGCCGGCGAGCTCGGGGGTCGACCGACGAACGGCGAGCAGGCGCGCCAGTCGCGTGAAGACGCGTCCGGCCGGGGTCCCGGCATCCGCGCGATCCGTGTAGTTCTGTGCGGGGCGGAACGGTCGGTGCACCCAGCGGCTGTCGCCCGCCTCTTCGGGGCGGTCGGCGAAGCCGTAGTCGTTGAGCTGCGCGACCTCGTCGCCGAGGTACAGCAGCGGGATGCCGCCGGTCGACAGGGCGAGTGCGTGCGCGAGGACGACGCGGTCCTCACCCGCGGAGTCGCCCGCCTCGATACCGGCGAGCGAGGCGGTGGTCCCCGTCACGCGCGCGTCGCCCGTGCGGGGGTTCTCCTGGAACGGCACACCGCGGGCGAAGGTTCCCTCGGCGCGCCCGACGTAGAAATCGTTGAGGAAGCGGCGGTGCGGGTAGCCGTCGATCCCGAGCTCGGCGGCATCCTCGTCGGCGAAGGTCCACCCGATGTCGTCGTGGCTGCGCACGTAATTGACCCACGCGGTGCCGTCGGGCAGGGCGTGGCGACGCTCGAGCGCCTGCTGCAGAAGGCGTCCGTCGCGGGTGGCGAGCGCCTCCCACGTGAGGGCCATCTGCAGCGGGTTGTACGAGATCTGGCACTCGTCGGGCGAGATGTACGAGATCACCTCGTCGGGGTGCACGATCGCCTCCGACTTGAACAGCAGGCCGGGCGCGGCCATGCGCAGCACCGCATTGAAGGCCTGGAGCAGCAGATGCGCCTCGGGCAGGGACTCGCAGGTCGTTCCGAGCCGCTTCCAGATGAAGGCCACGGCATCCATCCGCAGGATCTCGACGCCCTGGTTCGCCAGGAACAGCATCTCGCCGGCCATCGCCTCGAAGACGGCGGGGTTGGCGTAGTTGAGGTCCCACTGGAAGTGGTAGAACGTCGACCAGATCCAGCGCCCGTCGTCGAGCTGCACGAAGGACCCCGGGTGGTCGTCGGGGAAGATCTCGCGCGTGGTCCGCTCGTACGCGTCGGGCATCTCGCGGTCGGGGAAGATCAGGTAGAAATCCTCGTACGCCGGGTCGCCGGCGATGGCCTTCCGCGCCCACCGGTGCTCGTTGCTGGTGTGGTTGAAGATGAAGTCGACCACCAGCGAGATCCCGGCGCGGCGGAGGTCGGCGGCGAGCTCGGCGAGCTCCTGCATCGTGCCGAGCTTCGGGTTCACGCGGCGGTAGCTCGACACCGCGTACCCGCCGTCGCTGTTCCCCTCCGGGCTCTCGAACAGCGGCATGAGGTGAAGATAGGTCAGGCCCAGTTCCTGGAAGTAGGGGATGGCATCCCGGATGCCGCTGAGTCCTCCGGCGTAGCGATCGACGTAGCAGACGCCACCGAGCATGCGCTCGTTCTCGAACCATCCGGGCGCGCTCTCGCGCTCGCGGTCGATGGCCTTCAGCTCGGTCGGACGCAACGCCCACGACCGTCGGGCGAGATCGACGACGGATGCCAATCGCTCGCGGCCGTCGGGACGCTCGCCGTACAACTGCACGAAGAGATCGTGCAGTCGCGGCAGGTGGGCTTCCACGTGGGGGAGGAATTCGCGGTCGACGCCGTCGCCGAGGAGATCGGCGATGATCTCGGAGACGTCGTCGTGGTCGGTGCGCAACTGGGTCACGGGGAAAGCCTGGTGCATCGGCGCCCCTCCGGTCGGCAGCGACGTGCCCGGTGCTCGCCGTGGCGTGAGTTCTGCGCCGGGCGGTGCCGCCGTCCGCGACGCCGACGCCGACGTACGATCGACGATGGCCCGACCCTCGGGCGCGAGGGGAGTGCGGTGTCGGAGCGCGGTTCGGTCGGTGTCGCCGTGGCGGGAGCGGTGCTCATCGGCGCGCTCACGGCCCTGCAGGCGAGAATCAACGGCACGCTCGGCGCCGAGATCGCTGACGGCATCGTCGCCGCCGCGATCTCGTTCAGCTCGGGACTGCTCATCCTCGTCGCGCTGTCGGCGCTGCTGCCCGAGGGGCGACGCGGGTTCGGACGTTTGGTCTCCGGCATCCGATCCCGCTCGATCCCGCCCTGGATGCTGCTGGGGGGTCTGGCCGGGGCGTTCACCGTCGCCAGCCAGGGCCTGACGGTCGCCACGATCGGCGTGGCGTTGTTCACCGTCGGCTTCGTCGCCGGGCAGACCACGGGCGGACTCGTGCTCGACCGGGTCGGCTACGGCCCGGCGGGGGTCGTTCCTGTCACCGTGCGCCGCCTCGTCGGCACCGTCCTCGCCATCGCCGGTGTGATCGTGTGCCTGTCGGGCGACGCGCTGGGGGGAGTGCCGCTGTGGATGCTGGTCGTCCCCGCCATCGCCGGTGCCGGCGTGGCGTGGCAGCAGGGGACGAACGGGCGTCTGCGGGTGCGCGTCGAGAGCCCGCTGACCGCGACGCTGGTCAACTTCGTCGGCGGAACGGCGGTGCTCGTCGTGGCCGCGGTGGTGCACGTGGGGGTGGTGGGCGCCCCACGCGTCATCCCCACCGAGCCCTGGCTGTACGTGGGTGGAGCCGTCGGGGTCGTCTACATCTTCCTGTCGGCGGTGGTCGTTCGCCGCACGGGCGTGCTGCTGCTCGGCCTCGGGTCAGTCGTGGGGCTTCTGAGCACGTCGGTGCTGCTCGACGCCCTCTGGCCTGCCCCCGCCGCCCCATCGACCCCCGTCGCCCTGCTCGCGTCCGCGGTCGCGATCGTCGGTGTCATCGTCGCGGCGGTCCCGTGGCGCCGCCGCCGGCCGTGAGCCGGAGCCCGGTCAGCGGATGACGCGCGCCGCCCGCCCGTGAACGACGACGCCGCCGGGGGGACGATCCCCACCGGCGGCGTACGACGAAGACGGATCGATCAGAGGTGCGCGTCGTCGGCGGCGCGACGCTTCTTGCTCCCGGGCAGACGCGAGATGTGCTTCGCGGCGTCCACGGTCTTGCGACGCACCGGGCGCGAGCGCGGCGGCTTGCCTCCGACGTAGAGCCAGCCGAGCAGCACCTCGCCCTTCGACAGGCCGTGCGCCTTGGCGAGCGCCTTGCTGCGTGTGTTGTCGTCGGTGCGCCAGAACACGCCGAAGCCGGCTTCGTCGAGCGCGAGGCTCAGCATGTGGGCGACGCCCGAGGCCACGGCCTCCTGCTCCCACGCGGGGATCTTCTTCGACTCGAGGTTCGCGACCACGGCGATGATCAGGGGAGCGCGGCGGGGCTTCGAGGAGTAGCCCTTCTTACCGTCGGCCTTGTTCAATGCGCGGGCCAGCAGGTCGCGGTCGCTCCCGCGGATCTCGATGATCCGCCAGGGACGCAGCGTCTTGTGGTCGGCGACGCGACCCGCGGCCGCGACGAACGCCTCGAGCTCGGGGCCGGTGGGGGCGAGGTCGGTGACCTTCGACCACGACCGGCGGTCGCGCATCGCCTCGAGTGCGCTCACGCCGTCTCTTCCGGGGTGAAGTTCAACGACAGCGAGTTCATGCAGTACCGGTCGCCGGTGGGCGTGCCGAAACCATCGGGGAACACGTGTCCGAGGTGCGAACCGCAGTTGGCGCAGCGCACCTCGGTGCGCTGCATGCCGTGGCTGTTGTCGTCGATGAGCTCGACGGCCTCGGGACGCACCGACTCGTAGAAGCTCGGCCACCCGCAGTGCGAGTCGAACTTCGTTCCGCTCTGGAACAGCTCGGAGCCGCACGCGGCGCAGGTGTAGAAGCCGGAGCGGCTCTCATCGAGCAGTTCACCGGTCCACGCGCGTTCGGTTCCGGCCTGGCGCAGCACCGCGTACTGCTCGGGCGAAAGCTCTTCGCGCCACTGGTCGTCGGTCTTGTCGACGGCGTAAGTCATGGGATCTTCCTCTCTCCGGTCCCTATTCTCTCGTGCCGGGGGCCGGTCAGGTCGGCGCGGCATAATCTGCGGAATGCAGCAGGATGCCGTGAAAGCCGTCGTCGAACGCTATGGGCGCTTCGCCCGCGACGAGGCGCCGGGTCGTTCGGCGGTGTACGAGGGGTGGGCGCGGCGCGTCGTCGACGACACCGCGGTGGCCGAGGCTCTCGCCCGCATCGCGGAGACGCGGCGTCAGCCCCCGCTCGTCTTCGCGGTGCTGCGGCTGCTGGGCGCACCAGAGGACGATGTCGACGCGTGGGCCGCGTGGGTCGTCGCCCACGCCGATCAGGTGGTCGTCGAGTGCGGGCGTCGGAGCGTGCAGACCAACGAGCCGCTCCGGTGCGCCGCGTTGCTGCCGGCGCTCTCGCTCATCGAGGGGCCGATCGCGCTGCTCGAGGTGGGGGCGAGCGCGGGTCTGTGCCTGTACCCCGACCGGTACTCCTATCGCTACCGCCGTGGCGAGGAGGTCATCGCGCTCGACCCCGCCGACGGCCGCAGCCCGGTCGTGCTGGAGTGCGAGCTCGAGGGGCACCCCGACCTGCGGATGCCGGACGTCGTGTGGCGGGCCGGCATCGATCTGAACCCCCTCGACGCCCGAGCCGCCGACGATCGTGCGTGGCTCACGGGCCTGGTGTGGCCGGGCGAGGAGGGCAGGCGTGAGCGCATCGCCGGCGCGCTCGACATCGCGGCGGCCGATCCGCCCCTTCTCGTCGCGGGCGAGGGGGCGGCGGCCCTTCCCGCCCTCGCGGCGCAGGCTCCCCGCGGAGCGACACTGGTGGTCACGACGCCCGGCGTGCTCGCCCACATCCCGCGCGCCGGGCGCGCCCCCGTCATCGCGGCCGCGCGGGCCGCGGGGCGGTGGATCACGCTCGACGCCGCGGCACTGCACGACGGCTGGACGCACCCCCCTCGCATCCGACGGGGCGGGTTCGCGCTCGCGCTCGACGGCGACGTGCGCGCCGAGGTCGATCCGCTCGGGGCGTGGGTGGCGTGGCATCCGGAATCAACGGGCGGTGCGCAGTAGCGTCGAAGCGTGCCCCTGTCGGACCGTGATCGCGCCTTCCTCGCCTTCGAGGGTGAATGGCGACGCCATGGGGGTGCGAAAGAGGAGGCGATCCGCGCCGAATTCGCGCTGACGCCGGCCCGGTACTACCAGCTGCTCGGTCGCCTCATCGACACCCCCGAAGCCCTCGCGTCCGACCCCATGCTGGTGCGTCGCCTGCGCCGACGCCGCGATGACGCGGCCGCGCAGCAGCGCGCACGCCTCGGCCGCACCGCCACCCGGTGACGGGTGCGCGCGGGTCGGACCGGTAGCATCGTCCAATGGCCAGATCGACCTTCCCGCGGGATCGCTTCGACGACCTGCCGGCCGATGCGGGTCGCGTCGGCGCCCACCGCGCCGAGAATCCCCGGCTGCGCGGGTGGATCATCTTCCTGTGGGCGGCCATCGCCACCCTCGCCCTGATCATCGCCGGCATCTTCGGCTCGCTGGTGGTGTCGGGCCGCATCTCGTTCGGCTCCGGGCCCGCGCCGGTGCCCACCGTCTCGGCGGAACCCACGACGCCCGCCGTCGTCGACACGTCGTACTCGGTGGTCGTTCTCAACGGCACGGCCGACGAGGGACTCGCCGCCGCCGTGCGCGACCAGATCGTGGCGGCCGGATGGCCGGGTGAGGGCGTCGAGACCGGTGACTCCGACAGCACCGACTTCGCCGAGACGACGATCTACTACCTCCGCGACACCGACGAGGCGGCAGCCCAGGGCCTGGCCCAGACCATCGGGGGCGCGCAGATCGCGCAGAGCGACTTCCTGCAGCCGACCGACGACCCCAGCACCCCCGACGACGAGAGCGCCGTGAAGCGGCTCGTCGTCGTCATCGGCCTCGATCGCGCCGCCGGTCAGGCGTCGCCGTCGACCGCTCCCTGACCCCTCGACGGCCGCGTGTTTCCGCGGCGTAACAAGTTCGCGGCCTGCGCGTCAACAATGGGCCGAGCGGCCGGTGCGGCGGGATCACGCGTGCTTACGATGACCTCGTCATTCAGCAACGGGAGATTCGCATGACGCAGGGCACTGTCAAATGGTTCAACGCCGAGAAGGGCTTCGGCTTCATCACCGTCGCCGACGGCCAGGACGTCTTCGTCCACTACTCGAGCATCGAGATGTCGGGTTTCCGCGTTCTCGAGGAGGGCCAGGCCGTCGAGTTCACCGTCGGCACCGGGCAGAAGGGCCCCCAGGCGGAGTCGGTGCGACTGGCCTGATCACCGTTTCCCGACGCCACGGCATCCGATCCCGGATGCCGTGGCGTCGTCGTTTCCGCGCGGGTGGGCGGCTTGCACTCCCCAGGGGCGAGTGCCAGAATGAGTTAGCACTCGCTTTCGTCGAGTGCCAAAATCAGCAGTCACCCGTCCGGGAGGGACGACACACTTATGGCAAAGATCATCGCTTTCGACGAAGAGGCCCGACGCGGTCTCGAGCGTGGCCTCAACACGCTGGCCGACGCCGTCAAGGTGACCCTGGGCCCCCGCGGTCGCAACGTCGTGCTCGAGAAGAAGTGGGGCGCCCCCACGATCACGAACGACGGCGTCTCGATCGCCAAGGAGATCGAGCTCGACGACCCGTACGAGAAGATCGGCGCCGAGCTGGTCAAGGAGGTCGCCAAGAAGACCGACGACGTCGCGGGTGACGGCACCACCACCGCCACCGTTCTCGCCCAGGCGCTCGTGCGCGAGGGCCTGCGCAACGTCGCGGCCGGCGCAGACCCCATCTCGCTCAAGAAGGGCATCGAGAAGGCCGTCAAGGCCGTCACCGACGAGCTCCTGGCCTCGGCCAAAGAGGTCGAGTCGAAGGAGCAGATCGCGGCTACCGCATCGATCTCCGCCGCCGACCCGGCCATCGGCGCACTCATCGCCGAAGCCATCGACAAGGTGGGCAAGGAAGGCGTCGTCACCGTCGAGGAGAGCAACACCTTCGGCACCGAGCTCGAGCTCACCGAGGGCATGCGCTTCGACAAGGGGTACATCAACCCCTACTTCGTCACCGACCCCGAGCGTCAGGAAGCGGTCTTCGAAGACCCGTACATCCTGATCGCCAACCAGAAGATCTCCAACATCAAGGACCTTCTGCCCATCGTCGACAAGGTGATCCAGGAGGGCAAAGAGCTCCTCATCATCGCCGAAGATGTCGAGGGCGAAGCTCTCGCGACGCTGGTGCTCAACAAGATCCGCGGCATCTTCAAGTCGGTGGCCGTCAAGGCTCCCGGTTTCGGCGACCGTCGCAAGGCTCAGCTGCAGGACATCGCGATCCTCACCGGCGGACAGGTCATCACCGAAGAGGTGGGCCTCAAGCTCGAGAACGCCACGGTCGACCTGCTCGGCCGTGCGCGCAAGGTCATCATCACCAAGGATGAGACCACGATCGTCGAGGGTGCGGGCGAGTCCGAGCTGATCGAGGGTCGCGTGACCCAGATCCGTCGCGAGATCGAGAACACCGACAGCGACTACGACCGCGAGAAGCTCCAGGAGCGTCTCGCCAAGCTCGCGGGTGGCGTCGCCGTCATCAAGGCGGGCGCGGCCACCGAGGTCGAGCTCAAGGAGCGCAAGCACCGCATCGAAGACGCCGTGCGCAACGCCAAGGCTGCCGTCGAAGAGGGTGTCGTCGCCGGTGGTGGCGTCGCGCTCATCCAGGCCGGCAAGACCGCGCTCGCGACCCTCGACCTCGTCGGTGACGAGGCCACGGGTGCGAACATCGTCCGCGTCGCCATCGAGGCCCCGCTCAAGCAGATCGCGCTCAACGCCGGTCTCGAGCCCGGTGTCGTGGCGAACAAGGTCGCGGAGCTCCCCGTGGGCCACGGCCTGAACGCCGCGACAGGCGAGTACGGTGACCTGTTCGCACAGGGCATCATCGACCCCGCCAAGGTGACGCGTTCGGCTCTGCAGAACGCGGCATCCATCGCCGGTCTGTTCCTCACGACCGAGGTCGTCGTCGCCGACAAGCCCGAGAAGTCGGCCGCTCCCGCGGGCGACCCGACCGGTGGCATGGACTTCTGATCCACGCCTAGGTAGTGACAGNGTTGGCTGCTGGCTCGCGTGGCTGCTGGCCGGCCGGTTGGGGCACATGTCCCACTTCTGGTTGCCTGCCGCGGCGCCAGGCAACCCGATGTGGGACGCGGCCTGCATCTCTTGGGACACGGTTCGAGAACTCCGCCGAGGTGCGACGTGGCGGGTGGGAGCCGGGGCCGGGGCGGAAGCGTCGGGTCTACGCGTCGGGGCGGTAGTCGTCGGGCAGGCGCTCGAGCGGTTGCGTCTCGATGAGCGCGTGCTCTTGCGCGTCGCGCCGGTCGGCCAGGGGAAGCGAGACGCGGAACGTCGCTCCGCCGCCGGGGGTGTCGACGACCTGCACCGTGCCGTGCAGCAGATCGACGATGGATGCCACGATCGACAGCCCGAGGCCGGAACCGCCGGTCTCGCGCGTGCGCGAGGTGTCGGCACGCCAGAAGCGCTGGAAGATCTGGTCGCGGATCTGCTCGGGAACGCCCTCACCGTGATCGATGATCTCGATCCACCCCATGTCGGCGTCGGCGTCGACCCCCACACGCAGGCCGATGGGGGAGCCGTCGGCGGTGAACCGTCGCGCATTGCCCAGCAGGTTGGCGACGACCTGGCGCACCTTGTTCTCGTCGCCGAGGACGACGGGGGCGAGCCTCGGAGGCGTGCGCACGACGCCCAGGGGCGTGGTCGGAGCGGCGGGGTCGTCGCCCGCGGCCGTGTGCGTCTCGCCCGCCTCTCGGGCACGGCGACGCAGACGCGACAGGGTGGCCCCGGCGATCGCCATCGCCGACGTCGGCGGCGCACCCCTGCGGCGCCCGGGCGTCGACGCGGGCTCTCCTGCGGCGTCGAGGAGCGGGTCGAGCGTCATCAGCGGGACGACGCGTTCGGTGCGCGCGGTGGTGTCGTCGACGGTCACCTCGCGCTGGGGGGAGGTCACGCGCAGATCCATCGCGGCATCCCGAGCGATCGGGCGCAGATCGAGCGAGGTGATCGTGACGTCGCGACGCTCGTCGAGTCGCGCGAGGGCCAACAGGTCTTCGACGAGGGCCCCCATGCGGATGGCTTCCTTCTCGATGCGTTCCATCGACTGCGCCACGTCTTCGTCGGAACGGATGGCGCCCATGCGATAGAGCTCGGCGTACCCGCGCATCGTGACGAGCGGGGTGCGCAGCTCGTGGCTGGCGTCGCCGATGAAGCGTCGCATCTGGCGCACGGTCGCGTCACGCTGCACGAGCGCCCCGTCGATCCGCGCGAGCATGGCGTTGATCGCCGTCTTGAGGCGTCCCACCTCGGTGTCGGGGACGATGTCGGTCAGGCGCTGGCTGAAGTCGCCGGCGGCGATGTCCATCGCGGTCGTCTCGACCTGCCGCAGGTTGCGGAACGTGAGCGTCACGAGCCAGCGGGTCAGCAGTGCGCTGGCGATGAGGATGAGCAACGCGACGAACGCGTAGATCCCCACGTACGCCGCGACGATGCGATCGGTGGGGGCCAGGGGCTGGATCACCATCTGGGTGTAGACCCCGGGATTGCCGGGGGCCTGCAGCACCCCCACGCGAGCGAGGAAGTGCTGACCGGATTCGGGGTTCTCGAGCTCGATCCGCCGGTCGATCTGGCTGTAGGTCTGCTCGACGGTGAAGGTCGCGGGCAGATCGGGCAGTGCGCGCGACGACGTGCCGTTGTAGAACGCCTCGCGCCGCCCGTCGGGCCCGTACACGACCACCATCGACCCGATCTGCGGAGCGTTGTCGACCTGGGTGAAGGTGATGCGACCGTCGGTGTCGCTCGTGGTGAAGATGCTGTTCGCGATGCTCCCGGCCGCCTGCTGCGCGAGCTGCTCGTCGAGGTTGTTGACCAGCGTCGTGCGCAGGAACACCATCGTGCCGATACCCGCGGCGAACAACCCGATCGCGAGCAGCGCGACCGTGACGCCGGTGACCTTGGCCCGAAGGCTCAGGCCACGCCACCAGCGGGTGAGGGTGTCGTCGGAGTGCGACAGGGGGAGCCTCCGCTCAGGCGGTCTTACCCGACTTCAGCATGTAGCCGAAGCCGCGCTTGGTCTGGATGAGCGGCTCGGACGAGTGCGGATCGATCTTGCGGCGCAGGTACGAGATGTAGCTCTCGACGATGCCCGCGTCGCCGTTGAAGTCGTACTCCCACACGTGGTCGAGGATCTGCGCCTTCGACAGCACACGGTTCGGGTTGAGCATCAGGTAGCGCAGCAGCTTGAACTCGGTGGGGCTCAGATCGATCGAGACGTCGCCGACGCTGACGTCGTGGGTGTCCTGATCCATCGTCAGCTCACCGGTGCGGATGATCGACTCTTCGTCGGCCTGCATGGTGCGGCGCAGGATCGCCTGGATGCGCGCGACGATCTCGTCGAGGCTGAACGGTTTGGTGACGTAATCGTCGCCGCCGGCATTCAAGCCCATGATCTTGTCTTCGGTCTCGTCCTTGGCGGTGAGGAAGAGGATGGGGGCCGTGTACCCCGCGCCCCGCAGGCGCTTGGTGACGCTGAACCCGTTCATGTCGGGCAGCATCACATCGAGCACGATGAGGTCGGGTTCCTCTTCGAGCACGGCCGAGATGGTCTGCGCGCCGTTTGCCACGGCTCGCACCTGGAAACCGGCGAAGCGCAGGCTCGTGATGAGCAGGTCGCGGATGTTCGGTTCGTCGTCCACGACGAGGATGCGAGGAGCTGTCATTCCCTCATTATCGTGACTGCACCCAGCAATGCGCTGGATATGGAACGGAAAGCCGCACGCTGATATGGGTCAGGCGGCTGCGGCGTCGATCCCGTCGGCATCCAGAATCGTGTAGGCGTAGCCCTGTTCGGCGAGGAAACGCTGCCGGTTCTGCGCGAAATCCTGGTCGACGGTGTCGCGCGCGATGAGCGTGTAGAAGCTCGCCGTGTGCTGAGACTGCTTGGGTCGCAGCAGTCGTCCGAGGCGCTGGGCCTCTTCTTGACGCGACCCGAACGAACCCGACACCTGGATCGCGACGGAGGCCTCGGGCAGATCGACCGAGAAGTTGGCCACCTTCGACACCACGAGCAGCGGGATGCTGCCGTCGCGGAAGCCCTGGAAGAGCTCCTCACGCTCCGGGATCGGGGTCGCGCCGGTGATCTGAGGGGCGTCCAGAGCCTGCGCGAGCTCGTCGATCTGATCGAGGTACTGCCCGATCACGAGCACTCGCTCGCCCGGATGCCGCTCGACCAGGCGCCGCGCGACGTCGATCTTGGCGGGGGCGGTCGCCGCCAGCCGGTAACGGTCCTCGTCGGCGGCGGCCGCGTACTCGAGACGTTCGTCGGCGGGGAGGTCGATGCGCACCTCGTAGCAGGCGGCGGGGGAGATGAAGCCCTGGGCCTCGATCTCTTTCCACGGCGCGTCGAAGCGCTTCGGGCCGATGAGGCTGAACACGTCGCCCTCACGACCGTCTTCGCGCACGAGCGTCGCGGTGAGGCCGAGTCGACGTCGGGCCTGCAGATCGGCCGTGAGCTTGAACACCGGAGCGGGCAGCAGGTGCACCTCGTCGTACAGCACGAGACCCCAGTCGAGCGCATCGAGCAGTGCGAGGTGGGCGTACTCGCCCTTCCGCTTGGCGGTCAGGATCTGGTAAGTCGCGATGGTGACGGGCTTGATCTCTTTCACCTGACCGGAGTACTCGCCGATCTCCTCGGCGGTGAGGCTCGTGCGCCGCAGCAACTCGTCGCGCCACTGACGGGCGCTCACGGTGTTCGTCACGAGGATGAGGGTCGTCGTGCGCGTGTCGGCCATGGCCGCGGCGCCCACGAGCGTCTTGCCGGCACCGCAGGGGAGCACGACGACGCCGGATCCTCCCTCGGAGAAGGAGTCGACGGCCTGGCGCTGGTAGGGACGCAGGCTCCAGCCGTCTTCGGCGAGGTCGATCGCGTGCGGGGTTCCGGGGGTGTACCCGGCGAGGTCTTCGGCCGGCCACCCGATCTTCAGCAGCTCCTGCTTGATGTGCCCGCGCGCCCACGCATCGACGAGGTAGCTGTCGGGGGCGGGGTGACCGATCAGGAGCGGAGCGATGCGCTTGTTGCGCGACACCTCGCTGAGGACCGCGGGGTCGGGCGAGCGCAGCACGAGCTCTTTGTCGTCGTTGCGCTCGATGACCAGGCGACCGTACCGGTTGACCGTCTCGCGGATGTCGGTGCTCACCGATGCGGGCACCGGGAAGCGCGACCAGCGGTCGAGGGTCTGCAGCATCGCCTCGGCGTCGTGTCCGGCCGCGCGGGCGTTCCACAGGCCCAGACGGGTGATGCGGTAGGTGTGGATGTGTTCGGGTGCGCGCTCGAGCTCGGCGAAAACCGCGAGCTCATGCCGCGCCGTCTCTGCCTCGGGGTGTGCGACCTCGAGGAGGACGGTGCGGTCGCTCTGCACGATGAGGGGGCCGTCAGCCATAGCGTTCGAGTCTACCGGGGTCCAGGACTGGTCGGTCGACCGGGCAGGGTTCGACCGGGCAGGATTCGACCGGGCAGGGCTCGACCGGGTGGGGCTCGACCGTCCTCACCCCACGAGCGAGACCGCGTCGATGTGCGACAGCGGCAGGGTGCGCTCGACGTCCGCGGCGCGATCGCGGCCGCGCAGGCGTCCACCGCCGAGGCCCGTGGCTTCGAGGCGGAACACGCGCGCGGAGCCGTCGGGAAGCCGCACCGTCACGTCGACGACGGCGCGGGCCCGCACGGCCTGATCGAGCTCGCGCTCGAGCCAGGCGGCATCCGAATCGTCTGCGCCGGTGCGCAAGCGCGAGACCAGCGGCGTGTACGTGTCAGCGGGATCGTGGTCGGACGCCGTCTCGGCCGCGAGCTTCGCGCGCTCGAGCGCCCGCGGGCGCCCCTCGGCGTCGACGGCCACGGCGGGGTAGTGCGCATCGGTCAACGCCCAGAACACGACGTCGGCCGACACATGCGAGACGAGCTCGTCGCCGGTGCGCGTCAGGGCGACCGACCGCAGCGACTGGTCGACGTCCATCGAGCGCCGCAGCGTCTCGTCTTCGGTCGTGACGCGCGTGAGAAGGGACGTCGGATCGGCGGCGACGCGCACTCGTCCGTGCTCGGCCGCCGTGCGTTCGATGACGTAGGCGAGCGGCTGCGGCAGTCCGGTCAGCGACAGTCCCGAGAGGAACTCGCGCAGGGAGTCGGCGGTCTCGCCGGCCGTGATGGCGGCGCCGATCGTGGCCGCGCTGAAGCGGTAGCTGGAGGCCTGTGCGCGCGACTCGCGCGCGGCCATGGAGCGCAGACGCACATCGAGATGCGGCGCCAGGGGGCCCGGGGCGATGGCGGTGAGATCGTTCTGCAGATAGACGCGGTCGACCTCGGGGGGAAGCAGGTCGCGCAGCGCCGAGACGTCGACGGAACCGCCGTCGGAGAGGTCTCGGGCCCACGCGGGGACACCGCCGGCCACGTCGAGGAGTCCCCAGCGCTCGAGCCGCTGCGCCCAGACCGCGGCGCGCTCGGGGCCGTCGGGGTCGAAGGGGGTGGCGCCGGGCCACTGCCCCCGCGGGATCCATCCGCCGGCCGCGCTGCGGAAGGCGGCGGGAAGGGCGTCGCGGAGCGCCGCGGCGGTGCGTTCCCAGCGTTCGAGCGTCGGCAGACGCAACCACTCGCGCCCGGTCGGCGACACCAGCCAGGCGCGCTCGTTCGTGCCGAGCAGGCCGACGGCGAACGCGAGACCGACGAGGAGGTCGGCTTCGGCCGGGGTCGACACCGCGCCGGCGTCGACCAGGCGTCGACGCTCGCTCGCGCCGAGCGAGCCCGACCCGATGCGTCCGAGGGGAGCGTCGAGGGTGAGCAGCAGGATGTCGGCCACCGAGGCGGCGCTGGTGAAGGCGGCTTCGGCGGCGGCTTCGGCGTCGACCGCCGCAGCCCCGTGGCCGGATCGCGGATCACTCATGTCGGCGATGCCGTCGGGCGCGACCTGTCGCACCGCGTCGACCACGCTGGGGAACGGGTGGCCGTCGTCGTCGACGAGTGCTCGGGATGCCAGCTCGGAGCGTTGCGGTTCGGGGGCCGGTTCGCCTGCGACGGCGGCGAGGAGGGCGAGCGCTGCGGAGCGCGGGAGTGCGACGAGCCCGCGCGTGACGGAAACGGGGTCGAGCAGGGCCTCGGCGGCGTCGAACATGTCGCGCCAGGTGCTCGAGGGGGAGACCTGGCGATCGGCGAACAGACGAGCCAGCTCGGCGTCGGGGCGCGCGCTCAACGAGACCGCCAGTGCGCGTTGTGCGGAGGTCTCGGGCACGTCAGCGGGCCTTGTTCGCCCGGGCCCTTCGCACAAAGCTCATGATGAGCACGGCCAACAGACAGGCGAAGGCCACAGGGGGTGCGAAGTAGGTGAGCAGGCCCACGGTCGGCCACACGCCGGAGCGCATGTCGGCACCGGAGCTCGATCCGATGATGACCGAGAAGAAGCACACGATCGCGAGGGCCAGCAGCCCCAGCGACATGAACGCCAGGACGCGGTCGATGCGGCGGACCGGGACGTCGTCGCCCGGCGTGCTGTCGCGGGAGGTGCGGGTGCTCATCGGGCTCAGCCTACTGCCTGGCGGCGGTGGCGTAGGCTGAGAGGCCGGCATCCGATCGGGTTCCGTGTTCCGCCGTGCGCTCCGCGCACTCATCCAGCGAGGTGTCCATGCCCACCGGCAAGGTCAGGTTCTACGACGACGAGAAGGGCTTCGGCTTCATCGTCACCGATGACGGCCAGGACGTGTTCCTGCACGCCACCGCCCTGCCCGCCGGGACACCCGGGCCCAAGGCCGGCACCCGTCTCGAGTTCGGTGTCGCTGACGGCAAGCGCGGTCTGCAGGCGCTCTCGGTGCGCGTGCTCGATGCGCCGGTGAGTCTGTCGAAGCGCTCGCGCAAGCCCGCCGACGACATGGCGATCATCGTCGAAGACCTCGTGAAGCTGCTCGACGGCATCGGTGGCGACCTGCGTCGCGGCCGCTACCCCAACGGGCCGCACGCGCAGAAGATCGCCGCGGTGCTGCGCAAGGTCGCCGATGACTTCGAAGCCTGAGCAGCCCGTCGACGAGCGCCTGATCGGCGCTCACGACCTGGCTCTCGCCGCCCTGCGGGAGATCACGCCGGCCGACGGTATCGGTCCGGCCGCGGGCTACGCGATCGAGGACGACGGTGTGGTGTCGTTGCGGTTCCACACGCGTCTCGCCGGCTACCCCGGCTGGTTCTGGACCGTGAGCGTGGCCGTCGTCGACGACGCGGAGCCCACCGTGCTCGAAGCCGAACTCATGCCCGGTGACGGCGCTCTGCTGGCCCCGGACTGGGTGCCGTGGGCGACGCGTCTCGCCGAGTACCAGGCCGCTCAGGCGGCGACGGCCGCGGCGGGCATCGGCGCGGATGCCGACGACTCCGACGTCGACGACACCGAAGACGATGACCTCGACGACGAAGACGACCTCGAAGATGACGAGGACGAGCTCGACGACGACGGGCCGAAAGCACGTTTCCACGCGGGCGACCTCGACGGTGTCGACATCGACGAGCTCGACGCGGACGGTGACGAACGCGCGGACGCGACGCGTGACGATGACGCGCAGGACGACTCGTACGACGACGATGACGATGATTCGGATGAAGACGACGACTCGGACGGCGGCGTCGAGGGCGACGACTCCGACGACGAAGACGATGTGCACGGCGGCGACGACCGCAGCTACTGACGNGCCCGCCCGATGTCAGGCGGTCGGCAGGTGCTCGATCGTGTAGTCGATGGCCCCGATCAGGCGGCGCACGTCGTCGGGCTCGATCGAGACGAACGTCGCGACGCGCAGCTGGTTGCGGCCCAGCTTGCGGTAGGGCTCGGTGTCGACGATCCCGTTCGCGCGCAGGCTCTTCGCGATCGCCGCGGCGTCGATGGAGTCGTCGAAGTCGATCGTGACCACGACGGGGGAGCGGTCGGCGGGAGACGAGACGAACGGCGTCGCGACGGCGCTCGCGGACGCCCACTCATACAGGGCGGCCGAGGACTCGGCCGTGCGTGCGCCCGCCCAGCTCAGTCCGCCGTTGTCGAGGATCCATCCGAGCTGGTCGTCGAGGAGCAGCAGGGTGGCCAACGCCGGGGTGTTGAGCGTCTGCTGCAGGCGCGAGTTGTCGACCGCGTTCTTCAGGCTCAGGAACTCGGGGATGTACCGACCGGATGCGGCGATCCGCTCGATGCGCTCGATCGCGGCCGGCGACACCGCGGCGTACCAGAGGCCGCCGTCGGAACCGAGGTTCTTCTGCGGGGCGAAGTAGTACACGTCGGCCTGGGCGACGTCGAAGTCGATGCCGCCGGCGGCGCTGGTCGCGTCGATGACGGTGAGGGCGCCGGCATCGCCGTGCACGCGCTCGACCGGGGCGGCGACGCCCGTGGAGGTCTCGTTGTGCGGCCAGGCGTACACGTCGACGCCGTCGACCGGCTCGGCGACCGTGCGGGTGCCGGGCTCGGCGCGACGGACGTCGGGCGCCTGCAGCCAGGGCGCGGCGGCAGCGGCGGCGAACTTGCCGCCGAACTCGCCGAAGACCAGGTTCTGGCTGCGGTTCTCGATGAGGCCGAAGGATGCGGCATCCCAGAAGGCGGTCGATCCACCGTTGCCGAGGATGATCTCGTACCCGTCGGGAAGGCGGAAGAGCTGGGCGAGACGCTCGCGCGTGCTCGCGACGAGGTTCTTCACCGGCGCCTGGCGGTGCGAGGTACCCAGGATCGAGGCTCCGCGGGTGACGAGCGACTCGAGCTGCGCACCGCGCACTTTCGAGGGGCCGCACCCGAAGCGACCGTCGGCGGGCAGGAGACCTGTGGGCAGTTCCACGTGCGACATGGCTCGATTCTATGGTCCCCTCCGCGGGCTTCCCGCGCTCATGACGGAGGGGGTCGGTAGGCTGGAGGTTCCAGCCGCGCGACGCCGAGGACACCCGAATGACAGATCTCATCGACACCACCGAGATGTACCTGCGCACGATCCTCGAGCTCGAGGAAGAGAAGATCGTGCCCCTGCGGGCCCGCATCTCGGAACGCCTCGGCCACTCGGGCCCGACCGTCTCGCAGACGGTCGGACGCATGGAACGCGACGGCTTGGTGGTCGTCTCGGAGGACCGCCGTCTCGAGCTGACCGGCACCGGCCGCCAGAAGGCCGTCGACGTCATGCGCAAGCACCGTCTCGCCGAGCGCCTGCTCAGCGACGTCATCGGCCTCGACTGGGCCTACGTGCACGACGAGGCCTGCCGCTGGGAGCACGTGATGAGCGAGCAGGTGGAACGCCGCCTCGTCGAACTGCTCGGCCACCCCACCGAGTCGCCGTACGGCAACCCGATTCCGGGACTCGACCAGCTGGGCGATGCGGCCAGCTCCACGTTCGACGACGGTGTCGTCGGACTCGTCCGCAAGCTCACCGACGCCGGGCATCCGATCACCGGCACGGTGCGCCGCCTGGCCGAACCCGCGCAGGTCGACCCCGAGCTGCTCCAGCAGCTCAAGGCCGCCGGGGTGCTCCCGGGGGCGCGCGGCGACTATCGCTTCAACGAGGGATACGTGCTGGTGCAGATGGAGGGCATCGAGGACGGTCTCGAGTTGCCGGTCGAGGTGGCGTCGCACATCTTCCTCGTCGCCGAGGACTGAGCCTGCCGACACCCCCGCGTTCCGCGACCGAGCATTGCCTGAACACGGTGATCGGAGCGTGACTTGTTCGTTATCTTCGGGTAGCCTTCGAGAGTCCACAGGCGAGAAGCCCGCCGTCGGACCCCTCGCGGTTTGCCTCATCGGCTCGTCGTCTGCAGAGGGTGAAGCCCGCACATCGTGCCCCATCGAGTGCTGACGAGCTAGCGTCCTGGACGCAGAGGCGCCGGAGGACTTTTGGCTGAAACCACCGATCCCGTCGGGGACCTACCCGAGGTTCCGACGACGGGTCTCACCCGTAAGAGCGCGCGCGCAGCCGTCGCTCGACCCCCGCAGCGACCGGTGGCGGTCTCGACGTCGGCGACTCCGCCGGCATCTCGCACCGCCCCCGCACGACGTCCCTCGGGACCGCGTCGCCACGGCAAGCCCGTGCGCAGTGCCGTGATCCTGACGATGGTCGCCGGTCTCGTCGCCACCGTCGCCATCCCGGCCTACGCGGCGACCATGCCCGCGGCCGAGACGATGACCCTGCAGCAGGTGTCGGCCCCCGACAACCAGTCGCTGGTCGTGGCGTCCGACGCCGCCGCCGAGACGCTCGACCGCAGCAGCTACTCGGCGACCACCGCCGACGAGATCCAGCAGAAGAAGGACCGCGAAGCCGCTGCCGCCGCAGCTGCGGAGCGTGCCCGCCAGCTGGCATCCAATGCCGGCGCCTCGGTCTCGTCGATCGACTTGAACATGACGGCCCCCGGCTCGGGCGAGGTGCGCTGGCCCCTGTCGAGCTACGTGCTCGGCCGTGGCCTGTGGGACTCCGGCTACCACCAGGGCGTCGACCTGCTCGCCCCGGGTGGGCAGCCCATCTTCGCCGCCGCCGCCGGCGTCGTGAGCACCTCGTCCGAGAGCTTCGGCGGCTACGGCGTGGGCATCGTCATCGAGCACGTCATCAACGGCCAGAAGGTGTCGACCACCTACGGCCACATGACGTACGGCAGCCGCCAGGTGCAGGCCGGTCAGACGGTCGCCGCGGGCCAGCTCATCGGCCTCGTCGGCTCGACCGGAAGCTCGACCGCGAACCACCTGCACTTCGAGGTGCACATCAACGGATCGGTCGTCGATCCCTACGCCTGGCTGCAGCAGAACGCCGGCTGATCAGACCGAACGAGAGACGGCGTGCCGGAGAACGATGTTCTCCGACACGCCGTCTCTCGTTTCCCGATCCCGCCGCCCCCGGGCGTGTCGGGGTGGGTTAGCCTGTCTCCGACGTCGGAACAACCGAAGGGAAAGCCCGATGAGCATCAGGCCTCGCATCCGCACCATGGATGCGCTCGGCCTGCTCGTTCTTCGGCATCGTGTGTTCGGATGCCGCGGTGTCGCCGCGACTTCCGAGGCGCTGTCTGTCTAGACAGCGCCTTTTTTCATGCCCTGCGCGCGGGCCGTCGTCGCAAGTCGAACATCCGAGAAGCCGTCTCGGCCATTCGAGAGGAGACGTGAATGCGCACACTGGTATTGAACGCGGGATACGAGCCCCTGGCGGTCGTGTCGTTCAAGCGGGCCCTCGTGCTCGTGATGAACGACAAGGCCACGGTCGTGGAACGCATCGACGAGGATCCGGTCTGGGCCGCGGCGGGGACCTACGATCGCCCGGCGGTCATCATCCTGACCCGCTACGTGCGGGTGCCGGGGGCGCGGCAGGTGCCGGTCACGCGGCGCGGGGTGCTGCGTCGTGACGCGCACCGCTGCGGGTACTGCGGCAAAGCGGCGTCGACGATCGACCACGTGCTGCCGCGTTCGCGCGGGGGCAAGGACACCTGGGAGAACCTCGTGGCCTGCTGCCTGCACTGCAACAACGTCAAGGGTGATCGCACCCCCCAGGAGATGCACTGGGATCTCCGTCTGGTGCCGGCGCCCCCGCGCGGATCGTCCTGGACCGTGCGCGGCGTCGACAAGAGCGATCCGCGGTGGGAGCCGTACCTGGCCCTGGCGGCGTGAGCGTCGTCGCCGTCTTCGCGGCGCTGGCGTCCCCGGCATCCGGGTGATGGGATGGGGGCATGCCTCGTGCCCTGATCGTCATCGACATGCAGCGCGGATTCGACGACCTCGACTTCTGGGGGCCGACCGCCAACCCCGATTGCGAGCGCAACGTCACCGCGCTGATCGGGGCGTGGCAGCGTGAGGGCGAGCCGATCGTCGTCGTGCGGCACGATTCGGCGTCGCCTGGATCGCCCCTGCACCCGGACGAAGGCGGTAACGCGCTGGTCGATGCGGTCGCGAAGGTCTCAGCCGACCTGCGAGTGACGAAGAATGTCAATTCGGCCTTCTACGGCGACCCCGACCTGCACGCCTGGTTGGGCGAGAACGGCATCCGCGAACTGGTGATCTGCGGCATCCAGACCAACATGTGCGTCGAGACCACGGCGCGCATGGCCGGCAACCTCGGTTACGAGGTGACGGTCGTTCTGGATGCCACGCGCACCTTCGATCTGAGCGGTGAGGTCGCGGGGCTCGGAACGGTGACCCGGACGGCTGCCGAGCTGATGGCGAACACGGCCGTCGTGCTGCAGCAGGGCGGATTCGCGCGGATCGCGGCGACCGTCGACCTGGTCTGAGGCGCGCCGCCCCCCGCGTCGCGGGGGCGTCGGCACCTCGCGTCGGGGCTGGTGTCGGTCGGTGCG
This sequence comes from Microbacterium sp. CFBP 8801, assembly GCF_014839455.1. Taxonomy (NCBI): domain Bacteria; kingdom Bacillati; phylum Actinomycetota; class Actinomycetes; order Micrococcales; family Microbacteriaceae; genus Microbacterium; species Microbacterium sp. CFBP 8801. Next base: position 94,225 of record NZ_JACYNU010000004.1, read on the forward strand.
CGCGGCGTCGGGCTCGCGGCGTCGTGCCGTCTCGCGAAGGGACGACGGCAATGTCGGAGGTCGATCGTATCTTCGACCCACAGGGATTGAGACACTAGAACAAATGTTCTAGCCTGTGGGAGTGAGGGCGATCGTGAGAGACCAGGTACAGGCCGTACCCGACATCCACGCGCTGCGCGATCGCTTGGAGCGCATGCAGGGCCGGCGCATGGACGCCCCGGTGCTGCCCACGCATCCGGCTTTCTCGTCCCTGCTTCCCGGGGGCGGTCTGCGGGCGGGGTCGGCCTATGCCCTCGCCCGATCCGCGTCGCTGCTGCTCGCCCTGCTGGCCCGGCCCTCGCAAGACGGTTCGTGGTGCGGCGTGATCGGCATGCCCGAGCTGGGAGCCGAGGCCGCCGAGAAATACGGCCTCGACCTCGATCGTCTGGTCTTCATCCCCGACCCGGGGCCGAGATGGCTGGCGGTGACGGCGACGATCGCCGAGGTGCTGCCGGTCGTGGCCGTCCGCCCGCCGTCGGGTTCCACGGCGGCCCGCGGGGGTGCCGAGACCACACGTCTGGCCGCCCGGCTGCGCGACCGCGGAGCCGTGCTGCTGGTGCAGGGCGCCTGGCCGCAGGCCGAAGCGGTGATCGACGTCGCCGACCCGCGATGGACGGGACTCGGTCAGGGACACGGGTACCTGGCGGGGCGTGAGCTCACCGTGTCGGTGAGCAGCCGACGCTCGCCCCACGCCCGTCGGGCGCGCATGCTGCTGCCCGCGGCCGACGGGTCGGTCGAGCTGCTGGGTACGCCCACCGAACGTCTCGTCCCTCGCGAGCGCGACGAGTATCGTCCGAGAGCGGTCGGCTGATGCAGGCTCCCACGCGCAGCCTCGTGCTCTGGTTTCCCGATTGGCCGATCACGGCGTTCGTCGCCGAGGCCGTCACGCCTCCTCGCCCCGAGGCCCCGGTGGCGGTGTTCTCCCACAACCTCGTCGTCGCCAGCTCGTGGGCCGCCCGCGCGCAGGGGGTGCGACGAGGTCAGAAACGCCGTGACGCTCAGGCCCTGTGTCCGACCCTCCAGGTGGTCCCCGCCGACCCGGTGCGCGACGCGCGTGTGTTCGCCCCCGTCGTGGCCCGCATCGAAGAACGCGCCCCCGGGGTGCAGATCATACGGCCGGGATTGTGCGCACTGCGGGCGCGGGGTCCGGCGCGCTACTACGGTGGCGAAGCCGAGGCGGCGCGCCTACTGATCCGCCTCCTCCACGACGACGGCTTCGGCGAGGTGCGGGCGAGCGTCGCCGACGGTGTCTTCACCGCCGAGCATGCCGCCCGCTCGGCCACCGTCGAAGAGCCCGTGCGCATCGTGGCGCCCGGTGACGCTGCGGCGTTCCTCTCACCGCTGTCGATCGCCACCCTCGACGACGAGGAGTTCGGCAGTCTGCTCTCTCGGTTGGGCGTGCACACCCTCGGTGATCTGGCCACTCTCGCGGCCGAACGGGTGCGGGAACGCTTCGGAGAGCGGGGAGTGCGCCTGCATGCGCTGGCGGGAGGACTCGACTCGCAACCCGTGCAGCCGCGCACCCCTCCACCCGAGCTGCACCGCGACGTCGCCTTCGAGCCTCCCCTCGAACTCGCCGACCAGATCGCCTTCGGCATGCGCGTGGCGGCCGAGGAGTTCATCGCCCGATTGGGGGCCCACGACCTGGTGTGCACCGAGCTGCGTGTCGTGCTGACGGGTGAGCGGGCCGAGCGCAGCGAACGCGTGTGGCTGCATCCCGGATCGTTCGACGCCGCCGCGGTGGTCGACCGGGTGCGCTGGCAGCTCGCCGAAGACGCCCAGGGCATCTTCGGCAGCGGCGTGGCGGGCGTGCACATCGAGCCCGAGGCCGTCGACGCCGCCGCCCACCACGCCAAGGGGCTGTTCGGGGCGGGGCCCGACGAACGCGTCCACCATGCCCTCTCGCGCGTGCAGGCCATGCTCGGCCACCGCGAAGTGGTCACTCCCGTGATCGGCGGGGGACGCTGGCTGGCCGAACGGCAGGTGCTCGTGCCCTGGGGAGACCGAGCCGTGACGGCGAAGGAACGCGCGCGCCCCTGGCCCGGCAGCCTGCCCGATCCGCTGCCGGCCACCGTCTACCCCGAACCCCGACCGGTCGGGGTCACCGACATCGCGGGAGCCCCGGTGACGGTGGGGGAGCGCGACGCGCTCAGCGCTCCACCGGCGGTGCTCGAGACGGCGGGACAGCGGCGACGCATCAGCGAATGGGCGGGGCCCTGGCCGATCAGCGAACGCGGATGGGATCCCCTGCGACGGCGCAGGGCGCATCGGTTCCAAGTGATCGACGCCGAGGGGGGCGCCTGGTTGCTGGTGGTCGAAGAAGGGGAGTGGCGGGCGGAGGGACGCTATGACTGAGGTTCGGCTCCACCGCTCCTCTCGACGAACCTCGGGCCGCGGCGGCAGCAGCACCGGCGACGTCCCCTCGGGCGGTGCGGGCCTCGCGCCCGCCGTCTGCTCCCCATCGATGAACAGAACCCGGGCGGAGGTGCGCCGATGGGCTGGAACAATCCGCCGGTGAAATGGTCGGAACTCGAGCGCGTGCTCAGCGACGCCCGGCGCCCGACCGGTGCCCCGCCGAACGGTGACGGGGGCGACAGCCCCGCCTGGTCGCACAAGCGCGGCGCCTACGTGCCGCCGACGATCGCGCGCCCGGCCGACACCGTGCCGTACGCCGAGTTGCACGCGCACTCGTCGTACTCGTTCCTCGACGGAGCCTCGTCGCCCGAAGAACTCGTCGAAGAAGCCGAACGACTGGGCCTGCACGCCCTCGCCCTCACCGACCACGACGGGTTCTACGGCATCGTGCGCTTCGCCGAGGCCGCCGAGGCGCGCACGGTGAACACCGTCTTCGGCGCAGAACTGTCGCTGGGTCTCACCGGTCCGCAGAACGGCGAGGCCGACCCGGGCGGATCGCATCTGCTCGTGCTCGCACGCCGCGAAGAGGGCTATCACCGCCTCGCCGCCGCGATCACCCACGCGCAGCTCAGCGGTGCCGAGAAGGGGCGTCCCGTCTACGACCTCGCCGACCTGGCCGAACGCGCGGGCGGGCCAGGTGACCCGCACTGGGCGGTGCTCACCGGATGCCGCAAGGGCACGGTGCGCCGAGCTCTGGCGTTCGAAGGGCCCACGGGGGCCGCGCGCGAACTCGACACCCTCGTCGACCTGTTCGGCCCCGAGGCCGTGTACGTCGAGCTGATGGATCACGGCAGTCCACTCGACTCGAGACGCAACGACGTGCTGGCGGCGCTCGCCGCCGAGCGGGGGCTGCCGATCCTCGCGACGAACAACGTGCACTACGCCGCCCCGCAGAAAGAACTTCTCGCCGCCGCCGTGGCCGCCGTGCGCGCCAACCGCGGTCTCGACGAACTCGACGGGTGGCTTCCCGCGCACGCCGGCGCGCACCTGCGCTCGGGGGTCGAGATGGCGGCGCGGTTCGCCCGGTATCCCGGAGCGGTGGCGCGCACCGTGACGCTCGCCGACGAGGTCGCCTTCCCGTTGCGCCGCGCCAAGCCCGCGCTTCCGCGCCAAGACGTCCCCGAGGGGCACACCCCCATGTCCTGGCTGCGGCATCTGGTGTGGGAGGCCGTACCGCGCAAGTACCCCCGGCTCTCCGACGAGGATCGCAACCGCATCGAACGCGAACTCGGTGTGATCGAGATGAAGGACTTCCCGGGGTACTTCCTCATCGTCTACGGCATCGTCGCCGAGGCCCGGCGGCGCGGCATCCTGTGCCAGGGGCGCGGGTCGGCGGCGAACAGCGCGGTGTGCTTCCTGCTCGACATCACCGCGGTCGACTCGATCTTCTACAAGCTGCCCTTCGAGCGTTTCCTGTCGAGCCTGCGCGACGAAGAGCCCGACATCGACGTCGACTTCGACTCCGATCGCCGCGAAGAGATCATCCAGTGGGTCTACAAGGAGTACGGGCGCGAGCGTGCGGCGCAGGTGGCGAATGTCATCCAGTACCGTCCCAAGAACGCCGTCCGTGACATGGCTCGGGCGCTCGGGCACTCGCCGGGCCAGCAAGACGCCTGGTCGAAGCAGGTCGAACGGTGGGGAGCGACGCTCGAAACCGGTGCGGATCACGACATCCCCGATCAGGTCATCGAGTTCGCGTCGGAGCTGCTGAAAGCGCCTCGCCACCTCGGCATCCACTCCGGAGGCATGGTGCTCACCGATCGACCGGTGGGTGAGGTCGTGCCGATCGAGCATGCGCGCATGGAGAACCGCACGGTCATCCAGTGGGACAAAGACGACGCCGCGTGGATGGGGCTGGTGAAGTTCGACCTGCTGGGGCTCGGCATGCTCGCGGCGCTGCAGTACTGCTTCGACCTGATCCGCGATGCCACGGGCGAGGCGTGGGAGCTGTCCACGCTGCCGAAAGAAGAGAAGGCCGTCTACGACATGCTGTGCCGCGCCGACTCGATCGGGGTGTTCCAGGTGGAATCCCGCGCGCAGATGGGATTGCTGCCGCGTCTGCAGCCGCGGAAGTTCTACGACCTGGTCGTGCAGATCGCTCTCATCCGCCCGGGACCCATCCAGGGCGGTGCCGTGCATCCGTTCGTTCGACGCAAGCTCGGACAGGAGCCCGTCACCTACGTGCATCCCAAGCTCGAGCCGGTGCTGGAGCGGACGATGGGAGTGCCGGTGTTCCAGGAGCAGCTCATGCAGATGGCCGTCGCCATCGGCAACTGCTCTGCCGAAGACGCCGACCTGCTGCGCCGGGCCATGGGGTCCAAGCGGGGGCTCGAGCGTATCGACTCCCTGCGCGAGAAGCTGTACGAGGGCATGGCGCAGAACGGTCTGGTCGGTCAGGTCGCCGACGATCTGTACGCGAAGATCCAGGCGTTCGCGAACTTCGGTTTCGCCGAATCGCATTCGCTGTCGTTCGCGCTGCTGGTGTACGCGAGCTCGTGGATCAAGCTGCATTACCCGGCGGCGTTCCTCGCCGGCCTGCTGCGCGCCCAGCCCATGGGGTTCTACTCACCCGCCACCCTCACCGCCGATGCCCGCCGGCACGGGGTGACCGTACGGCGGCCCGACCTGCTGCGCTCAAGCGTCGAAGCGGGCCTCGAGCCGGTCGACGAGACGGGCGCCCGCGCCCCGACGGGTCTCGACGCCTGCGCGCACGCGGAGCAGTCCCCGACGGGGGACTTCGATGCGTCGGAGCCGGACGAGACCATCGCCCATCGCCGAGACGGCGGGTTCGTCGTGCGCCTGGGGCTCGCCGGAGTGACCGGGATCGGCAAGAAGGTCGCCGAGCGCATCGTCGCCGAACGAGAGAGGGGCGGCCCCTATCGGGATCAACGCGACCTCGTGCGGCGCACGGGACTTGTCACGGCGCAACTCGAGGCGCTCGCCACGGCGGGGGCCTTCGAGAGCCTGGGCCATACCCGGCGCGAGGCGATCTGGCTGGCCGGGTCGGCGGCGCTCGATCGCGCCGAGTTCCTTCCCGACTCGCTCGTGGCCGTGCAGCCGCCGCTGTTCACCGACCCGTCGAGTTACGAGGTGCTCGCGGCCGATCTCTGGGCGACCGGGCTCTCGGCCGACGACCACCCGCTCACCCACTTCCGCTCGGCGCTCGACGCGCGCGGGGTGCTCACCTCGCGGGAGCTCCGCACCTTCGAGACCGATCGTCGCATCGAGGTGGCGGGGCTCGTCACCCATCGGCAGCGCCCGGCCACGGCATCCGGCATCACCTTCCTCAACCTCGAAGACGAGCACGGACTGATGAACATCATCTGCTCGGTGGGAGTGTGGAACAGGTACCGGCGGGTCGCGCGGGAATCACCCGCCCTCATCGTGCGGGGCATGCTCGAACGATCGGTCGAGGGAGTGACCAATGTGGTCGCCGACGGCTTCACCGATCTCCAGGTCGGCGTCGCGCACGCGTCCCGGGACTTCCGGTGATGTCGGGCGCCGTCACTAGACTCGGGGCAATCTCGCCCGGTTCCGCACCACGACAGGGGAAACGACATGACCGACACACCCACTCCGCCCGAAGGCTGGTATCCCGACCCCGCAGGCGGCGACGGCCTGCGCCGGTGGGACGGCACCGCCTGGACCGATGAGGTGCGCCCCGTGCACGGCGACGGGGTTCCGCAGGTGGCCGCGCAGGACTCGGGTTCCGCGTCCGAGTCGGCTCCGGTGTCTGACGACGCCGACACCGCCGCCCACGAGTCGACTTCGGCGTCTGCCGCCGCCCACGGGTTCGCCCCCGAGTCGACCCCGACGCCCGCCGCCGCCGCCGCGGAGGAGCCTGCCCTCTCCGGTGAGGCGTCGAACGACCCCGCCGCGCCCTCGTCGTCGACCGACCATGCCGCCACCGACGCTTCCGCACCGGCAGTGCACAGCGAGGTTCCCGCTCCTCCGGCACCCAGTGCGATCCCGGCGCCTCCGGCACCCAGTGCGATCCCGGCGCCTCCGGCACCCAGTGCGCCGTTCGCGTCCGCACCGCCCGCGGCGTACCCCGTCACCCCGCCCTCGGCTGCTCCCGCGTACTCGTCGGCGCCGGCGTACCCCGGAACGCCCGCCCCCGCCGGGTACGGCGGTTATCCCGCCGCGCCGTCGGTCGGCGCCCAGCCCGTGCTGCGTCGCGACATCCCCACGAACACCGTCTGGGTGTGGTTGGTCGTCTTCCTGCCGCTGGTGGGCGTGCTGTCGCTGTTCCTCTTCGACTGGTCGTCGTACATCCGGGAGTCCTTCTACGCCGGCCTGTACGGCGAACCCGGCGCGATGGGCACCGACGCCATCGTCTCGACGGTCGCCACTCTGGCGAGCGTCGTCCTGGGCGCCCTCGTCGTCTTGTTCTCGTTCCTCGACTGGCGCCAACTCCGAGCCCGTGGCGTCGAGAAGCCGTTCCACTGGGCGTGGAGCTTCCTGGTGCTCGTCATCGGCAGCGGCTTGGTCTACGTCATCGGTCGTGGCGTGGTGCTGCGGCGACGCACGGGCAGCGGACTCGCCCCCGTCTGGGCGTCGATCGTCGTGACGGTCGTCTCGATCGTCATCGCCGCGATCTGGTTCGTGATCATCCTGACGCAGGTCTTCACCCTCATCGAAGAAGCCCAGTACAACCTCGGTTATTGAGTGACGAGGTGGGGGCCCCGAGCGGGCCCCCACCTGAGAACCGCCTCGAGCCCCGGAGAGCCCTCGTCTGGGAGGCCCCGTTTCTGGAGGGCCCAGTGTCTGGAAGGCCCCGTGTTTGAGAGGCCCCTGTCTGGGAAGCCACGTCGGAGAGGGGCCGTCGGAGAAGGCCCGTGTTCGAGAAGTCCCGTGGCCGAGAGGGGGCGCGGGGATGAGGCGCACCCTTCGTGACGCCTCGTGACGTCGCGTCTCGTTGGATGACGAGAACAGCCCTGACCCCTGCGGGCGGACCTAGGTTTCTGGAGCCGGCGCGTGACGCCGATTCCGCCGGGAGGCGACGCATGTCCACACCGTCCATCGCGCAGCAGATCGACGGCTTCACCGCCGGGTTCGAGGCGCAGATCGGAGACCGACTGTCGGCGGTCTTCTCCGACGAGCAGGCCGCCCTTCGCAGCGCCGGCGTCCCGGCGGGAGCGCTCGACGTGGGTGACGACGCCCCGGATGCCGAGCTCGTCACCGCGGAGGGGGCGGCGACGACGTTCTCCGAGGCCCGGGCCGGAGCCGCGTCGGTCGTCGTGTTCTACCGCGGTGCGTGGTGCCCGTACTGCAACATCACTCTGCGCACCTATCAGGAGCAACTACTGCCCGCGCTGCAGGAACGCGGAGTCCAGCTCATCGCGATCTCGCCGCAGACGCCCGACGGATCGGCCCAGAGTACGACGAACGGGTCGTTGGAGTTCACCGTGCTCTCGGACCCCGCGAACACGCTCGCCGAACGCTTCGGCATCGTCACCGAGCCGAGCGTCGACGCGCGCGCGGCGCACACCGAGCTCGGCTTCGACGTCGCCGACAGCAACGCCGACGAGACCGCTCGCGTTCCGTTCCCCTCGGTGTACCTGATCGACGCCGCCGGTGTGGTGCGCTTCGCCGATGTCCACGTCGATTACACGACGCGTACGGAGCCGGGCAGGATCATCGACGCGGTCGACGGCGTTCGCAGCGAATGACGCGGGGAGGACGGGCGGCGGGCCGCTCGTCCTCCTGCACCCGTGCGACACGGTCCACCGGCGTCAGGCCTCGAGCGTCGATGCCCGCGTCGCGACGATCGCATCGAGCAGGGCGTGTGCGGTGTCGTCCTTCGAACCGGATGCCGTGGCCACGACCCCACCGTCGCGACCGACGATCGTGAGGGCATTGTCGGCGGTCTCGAACCCTCGCGACCACCCGACCGCGTTGGCGGCCAGCAGATCGACGCCCTTGCGCGCGGCCTTTGCGCGAGCGCGTTCGAGCAGTTCCTCGTCGCTACCCACCGTCTCGGCGGCGAAGGCGATGATCGTCTGCCCCGGCCGGCGGTGCTCGACCAGCCCGGCGACGATGTCGCGATTCTCGACGAGCTCGAGGGTCAGACCGCCGGGGGAGTCCTGCTTGCGGAGCTTGTGCTCGGCGACCGTGGCCACCGAGTAGTCGGCGACCGCCGCGGCCATCACGATCACGTCGGCGTCGGGAGCCGCGGCATCCATCGCCCGTCCGAGTTGCTCGGCGGTACCCGCAGCGATCACCTCGACGCGTGGATCGGGGCGCACGTCGGCGTCGAGGTGCGCGGCCACGAGGGTCACCCGCGCGCCACGGTCGGCGGCGGCGCGGGCGATCGCGACACCCTGGCGTCCGCTCGAACGATTGCCCAGGAAGCGCACGGGATCGATCGGCTCACGCGTGCCTCCGGCGCTCACGACGATCGACAGACCGTCGAGGTCGCGCGGGCGTTCGACGAGAGCGAGGGCCGCCGCCGCGATCTCCTCCGGCTCCGACATGCGTCCGGGACCTGAATCGCCGCCGGTGAGGACTCCGTCGGCGGGACCCACGACGTGCACCCCGCGCGCGCGGAGCACGGTCATGTTGTGCGTCGTCGCCGGGTGCCGCCACATCTCGGTGTGCATCGCCGGGGCCACCACGACCGGCGCGGTCGTGGCGAGCAGTGTCGTCCCGAGCAAGTCGGAGGCCAAGCCCGCCGTCATCGCGGCCAGGGTGTTGGCGGTCGCGGGGGCGACGATGACGAGGTCGGCCGCTTGTCCGAGCGCGACGTGGCGCACACGGGCGACGTCATCGTGCACCGACGTCGTGACGGGGTTGCGGCTCAGGGCCTCCCACGTCGGCAGACCCACGAAGCGCAGTGCGTCGTCGGTCGGCACCACGTGCACGTCGTGTCCCGCTTTGACCAGCAGTCGCACGAGGCTGACGCTCTTGTAGGCGGCGATGCCCCCGGTCACTCCCACCACGACGAACATCGCCCCAGTCTTCCAGGTCGGCTCGGGTGGCGGGTGGCGAGTACCGCGCGCGCCCCGGGGACCGCGCAGCGCCCCGACCGAACCCCCGCCCGGGTAGCGTGGAGCAGATGTGCACGGTCGTGATCGACGTTCCGGGGATGCCCGGCGAACCGGTGCGGCTGCTCGCCGTGCGCGACGAGGACCGCCACCGGCCGTGGCGCGGTCTGGGCCGCTGGTGGCCGGAGCGCGGCGGAGTGCTGGGTGTGCGCGACGACCGCGCCGGCGGTGCCTGGCTCGCCGTCGACCCCGACGCGGCCCGCCTCGCGGTGCTCCTCAATCGCGAAGACCTGTCCGACCGCGGCGACGACGAGGTCGTCACGCGCGGCGGTGTTCCCCTTGACGCGGTGGGGGACGGCATCCCGGATCGACCGCTCACGCGGGGCTTCAATCTCGTCGAGGTGGATGCCGCGGGCGCCCACCTCGTGGAGTGGGACGGCCTGGTCGCCCGCCGCACGCGCCTCGCACCGGGCACGCACATGATCGCCCACCACGCGGTCGACGACGAGGGCACGCCGCGCATCGCGCGATGGCTGGCGGGATTCCGCCGTGTGGGCCTCGCCGCGGGCGAGGAGTGGTGGATGCCGTGGCTCGGCGTCGTCGAGCAGTCCACCCACGACCCGGGCGCGGCGGTGCTGCGCCGCGACGACCATGACGGGCACGTGCTCGAGTCGCTGCTCGTCTGTGTCGCCAGCATCGGACCCGGCGGCGTCGATGTGCGCGAAGCCACACTGCAGGAGCCCGGCCGCTGGGACGACGGACTCGCCGCGCGGTTGCGCCGCGGCATCCCCTCGGCGATGGTCCCGCGCGCCGAGACCGCCGAGAGGCCGCAGTAGGCTGGATCCATCCCGCCTTCGTAGCTCAGGGGATAGAGCGCCGCACTCCTAACGCGGGCGTCGCAGGTTCGAATCCTGTCGGGGGCACCACTTCCTGGTCGCGGCTGTCGGCACATCGAACGGTCGGCATGGCCGGCTGCGACCCCGCGCACACGCTCCACGGGGTCGCGCGTTCCGGCTGAGGCGCCGCTCCGGGCCGGCAGTCGGCGGGTGTTCGCCGCGCGCACAGACGTCGCGGGCTCACGCGTTCACGCTGAGGATCCGAGGGGACGTGGGTGTTTGGCGCGCTCGCGATTCCGCCCGCGTGAGGCCCCGCGCGCGTGAGATCCCGCCCGCGTGAAACCCGCGCCCGCGCACGCCCGTTGCCACTCGCACCCCCACCGTGACATGATTACTGAACGATCGGTCGGAAAACCTCGAAGTCGAGGATGAACGACCTCGCCAACGTCGGCGGGGGAGAGGATGGCGATGTCGGAGGCGTTTCTCATCGGCGGTGCGCGCACCCCGGTCGGGCGGTACGGCGGGGCTCTGGCATCCGTTCGTCCTGACGATCTGGCCGCCCTCGTCGTGGCTGAAGCCGTGACGCGCGCGGGCGTGCCCGTCGACGCGATCGACGAGGTCATCCTCGGGGCCGCGAACCAGGCCGGCGAAGACAACCGCAACGTCGCCCGCTTGGCCGTGCTGCTCGCGGGACTGCCGGATGCCATCCCCGGCCTCACCGTGAACCGACTCTGCGCGTCGGGGATGAGCGCCGTCGCCCTCGCTTCGCAGGCGGTGCGGTCGGGCGATGCCGACATCGTCGTCGCCGGCGGCGTCGAGTCGATGACCCGCGCGCCCTGGGTTCAGGCGAAGCCCGAGCGCGCGTGGGCGAAGCCCGGCGCCTCCTTCGACACTTCGATCGGCTGGCGCTTCACCAACCCGCGCCTCGCCGCGCGCGACAAAGCCACCTTCTCGATGCCCGAGACGGCCGAGGAGGTCGCCCGCGTGGACGCGATCACCCGCGCCGACGCCGACGCCTTCGCCCTGCGGAGCCACGAGCGGGCCGTGGCGGCTCAGGATGCCGGGCGCTTCGCGAGCGAGATCGTCGCGGTGGACACGGGCCGAGGGGTGGTCGACGCCGACGAGGGTCCGCGCCGTGACACCTCGCTCGAGGCGCTGGCCCGGCTCCGCCCGGTGGTCCAGGGTGGTGAGGTCGTCACGGCGGGCAACTCCAGCTCGCTCAACGACGGCGCCTCGGCGGTCGTCGTCGCCAGCGCCAGAGCGGTCGAACGCTACGGACTCCGACCCCGCGCGCGCCTCGTCTCGCACGCGTCGGCCGCTCTCGCGCCCGAGATCATGGGCCTCGGTCCCGTGCCCGCGACCGAGAAGGCGCTCGCGAAGGCGGGGCTCTCGGCATCCGACCTCGGCGCGGTCGAACTCAACGAGGCGTTCGCGTCGCAGTCGCTCGCGTGCATGCGACGGCTGGGACTCGACCCCGAGATCGTCAACGCCGACGGCGGTGCGATCGCCCTCGGTCATCCGCTCGGATCGAGCGGCAGCCGCCTGCTCGTGACGCTGCTCGGACGCCTGGAGCGCGAGAACGCCCGGTACGGGCTCGCGACCATGTGCGTCGGCGTCGGACAGGGGACCGCGATGATCGTGGAGCGGGTCGATGGCTGAGCCGACGCGCGGGGCCGCCGCCGACGCGAGCCGGACCCCCGAGGTCGTCGACGGGACCGAGAGCCACGCCTCCCGTCTGCGCGTCGACGCCTTCGACGACCGCGTCATCGCGACCCTCGACCGCCCCGATCGCCGCAACGCGATCGATCAGGCCATGGTCGACGAGCTGCACGCGCTGTGCGCCGAGCTCGAGCAGCGACCGCGCACGCTGATCCTCACCGGCGCCGGCGGGATCTTCGCCGCGGGGGCCGACATCGCGCAGTTGCGCGAGCGCACCGGCGACGACGCCCGCCGCGGCATCAACGCCACGGTGTTCGACCGCATCCGCCACCTGCCGATGCCCGTCGTCGCGGCCGTCGACGGCTTCGCCCTCGGCGGGGGAGCGGAGCTCGCCTACGCGGCCGACATCCGCATCGGCACACCCCGCGTGCGCTTCGGCAACCCCGAGCCCGGCCTGGGCATCATCGCCGCCGCCGGCGCCGCCTGGCGCCTGCCCGAGATCGTCGGCCACGCGCGCGCCAGCGAACTGCTGCTCACCGCGCGGGTGATCGACGCCGACGAGGCGCTCGCGTGGGGCCTGCTGTCGAGCATCCACGAGCCCGGCGACCTGCGGGGCGCCGCCCACGCGATCGTCGACCGCATCGCCGCGAACTCCGTGCGGGCGACCGTGCTGACCAAGCGCGCGCTGCTCGCCCCCCGCGCCGAGCACCCCGCGATCGACGGAGAACTGCAGGCCGAGCTGTTCGACAGCGACGACAAGCGCGCCCGCATGACCGCGTTCCTCGAGAGGAAGAAGAGATGACCCTTCCCGATTCGGCCCCCGCGGCCTCGCTGCCCTCGACCATCGGCGTGCTCGGCGGGGGCCGGATGGGCGCCGGCATCGCCCACGCGTTCCTGCTCGCCGGTTCCCGCGTGCACGTCGTCGAGCGCGACGCCGACGCGGCCGATGCCGCACGCGAACGCGTCGAGACGGCCCTGCAGCGCTCGGCCGTGCGGGGCATCGAGACGCCGGATGCCACGGCCCTCACCACCGGGACCGACCCCGCCGCGTTCGCCGACGCCGGCCTCGTCGTCGAGGCCGTCCCCGAGGACCGCGCGCTGAAGATCGACGCCCTGACCCGCCTCGAGGCGGTCGTGTCGGATCGTGCGGTCGTGGCATCCAACACCTCGTCCATCTCGATCGACGCGCTCGCCGCATCGCTCGTGCGCCCCGAGCGCTTCGTCGGGCTGCACTTCTTCAACCCGGTGCCCGCCTCGGCGCTCGTCGAGGTGGTGACGGGGGCTGCGACCGCCCCCGAGGTGGTCGAGGCCGCGAGGGTGTGGATCGCCGCGATCGGCAAGACCGCGGTGGTCGTCCGCGATACGCCCGGGTTCGCGTCGAGCCGCCTCGGCGTCGCCCTCGGCCTCGAGGCGATCCGGATGCTCGAGGAGGGCGTCGCCTCGGCCCACGACATCGACACGGCCATGGAGCTGGGGTACCGGCATCCGATGGGCCCCCTGCGCACGACCGACATCGTCGGACTCGACGTGCGCTTCGGCATCGCCGAAGAACTGGAGCGCGCCTTCGGCGCGCGCTTCACCCCGCCGGCGCTGCTGAAGAAGCTCGTCGACGCGGGGCACCTGGGCCGCAAGACCGGCCGCGGATTCTACGAATGGAGCGAATGATGACGTTTCTCCCGAGCTACGTGAAGGGCGCCTGGTGGACGCCCGTCGAGGATCCCGACGCCGCCGTCGTCCGCGACGCGTCGACGGGCGACGAGGTCGTCCGCGTCAGCACGAAGGGTCTCGACCTCGCGGGCGCCGTCGCCTTCGCGCGCCGGGAGGGCCAGCGGAGCCTCGGCGCCCTCACCTTCCACCAGCGCGCGATGGTGCTGAAGAACCTCGCGATCGCGCTGAACGAGCGCCGCGAAGAGCTGTACGCGCTGTCGATGCGCTCGGGGTCGACCCGCCGCGACTCGCTGAGCGACATCGACGGCGGCATCGGCGTGCTGTTCACCTTCTCGTCGAAGGCCCGCCGTGAGCTGCCCGCCGGAACCGTCGTGCTCGACGGGCCGGTCGAACCGTTGTCGAAGGACGGATCGTTCCTCGGGCGCCACGTGTACACGCGCCTCCCCGGCGTCGCGGTGCAGATCAATGCCTTCAACTTCCCGATGTGGGGGTCGCTCGAGAAGTTCGCCCCCGCGTTCCTCGCCGGCCTCCCCACGATCGTCAAGCCCGCGACGCCCACGGCGTACATCGCCGAGGCCTGGGTGCGCATGGTCGTCGAGACCGGCCTGCTCCCCGAGGGCTCGCTGCAGCTGGTCAGCGGCAGCGTTCCCGGCCTCTTCGACCTGCTCGACCTCGGCGACACCGTCGGTTTCACCGGCAGCGCCTCCACCGCCGAGCGCCTGCGCGCCCAGGCGAAGACCGGCGTGCGCTTCACGAGCGAGACCGATTCCATCAACGCCTCGATCCTCGGCCCCGACGCCGTGCCCGGCACCCCCGAGTTCGACGCGTACGTGAAGCAGCTGCTGGTCGAGCTCACCACCAAGGCGGGGCAGAAGTGCACCGCGATCCGCCGCGCGATCGTGCCGGCGGGGACCACGGATGCCGTGGCCGCGGCGCTGCGCGAGAAGATCGCCGAACGCGTCGTCGTCGGCGACCCGCGCGTCGAGGGCGTGACCATGGGACCGCTCGTCTCGCGCGAGCAGCGCGACGAGGTGCTGCGGCAGGTCGCCGTGCTGCAGGACGCGGGCGGGCGTTTCGTCGTCGGGTCGGCGGAGGCCCCCGACGCGTGCGTGGCCGACGGCGCGAGCCCGGCCGACGGCGCCTTCCTCGAGCCCATGCTCCTGGCCTTCGCCGATGCCACGACCCCGGCCGTCAACGACATCGAGGCCTTCGGACCGGTCGCGAGCATCGTCGAGTACACCGACGTCGCGGAGGCGGCGACCATCGTCGGCCGGGGCGGCGGCTCGCTCGTGACGAGCGTCGCGACCCACGACCCCGGTGTCGCCACCGAGCTGCTCACGCGCATGGGCGCGATGAACGGCCGCGTGCTCTTCCTCGACCGCGACGACGCCCGCACCTCCACCGGGCACGGCGCCCCCGTGCCGCACCTCGTGCACGGCGGACCCGGCCGCGCCGGCGGCGGCGAGGAGCTCGGCGGCATCCGCTCGGTCCTGCATTCGATGCAGCGCACCGCGATCCAGGGCTCGCCGCGCATGCTGACCGCGTTGACGGGGGTGTGGCATCCGGGAGCCGAGACCGACACCGCGGGGCGGCATCCGTTCCGCAAGCCCCTCTCCGACCTGCGGATCGGCGATGCCGTGGAGTCGGCCGAGCGGGAAGTCACCCTCGACGACATCGAGGTGTTCGCCAACTTCACCGGCGACACGTTCTACGCGCACATGGACGAGGAATCCGCCGCGGCGAACCCCTTCTTCCCGGGACGCGTCGCGCACGGCTACCTGCTCGTGTCGTGGGCGGCCGGGTTGTTCGTCGATCCCGCACCGGGTCCGGTGCTCGCGAACTCGGGCCTCGAGAACCTGCGCTTCGTCACCCCCGTCTCACCCGGCGACCGCATCCGCGTCGCTCTGACGGCGAAACAGATCACCCCGCGCGAGACCGACGAGTACGGCGAGGTGCGGTGGGATGCCGTCATCCACAACCAGGATGACGAGATCGTCGCGCATTACGACGTGCTGACACTCGTGGCGAAGACGTGGCAGCCCGCCGAGGTGCTGGTGTGAGCGCGCTCCGACCGATGATGCAGCGCGATCAGGCCTCGGCGATGCTCGGCATGGTCGTCGAGCACGACGCGCCGGGGGAGTCCCGCGTGTCGATGACCGTGCGCGACGACATGCTCAACGGTTTCGCCATCACCCACGGCGGGCTCGTCTTCACCCTCGCCGACACGGCGTTCGCGATCGCGTGCAACGAAGACGAGCGCGTGACCGTCGCCGGCGGCGCCGACGTCACGTTCCTGAAGTCCACCACCGCGGGGCAGACGCTGACGGCGACCGCCGCCCGCCGCGCCCGGAGCGGGCGGACGGGCCTGTACGACATCCGGGTGACCGACGAGACCGGCGACCTCGTCGCCGAGGTGCGCGGGCGCAGCATCACGACGGATCGGCGTCCGCCGGCCGACTCCCGACCCACCGCCACACCCGACCCCGAGCGCGACGCCGCGCTCTCCACCACGGAGGTGTCCCGATGACCATGACCGTTCCCTCGCGCCCCGACTTCCTGGCATCCGTCGATCCCACCGGCATCCCGCTCGAGAGCCTGCGCGCGCTGCAGCTCGAGCGCCTGCAGTGGACCGTGCGGCACGCCTACGACAACGTCGAGACGTACCGCCGCAAATTCGACGCCGCGGGCGTGCGCCCCGACGACATCCGCGCCCTCGACGACATTCGGCTGTTGCCGTTCACGACCAAGGCCGACCTGCGCGAGACCTACCCCTTCGGCATGTTCGCCGTGCCGATGGCCGAGGTCCGTCGCATCCACGCCTCGTCGGGCACGACCGGGCGCCCCACCGTGGTGGGCTACACCGCGGGTGACCTGGATCGCTGGGCCGATCTCGTCGCGCGCTCGCTGAGCGCCGCGGGCATCCGCGCGGGCGATCGCGTGCACAACGCCTACGGGTACGGCCTGTTCACCGGAGGGCTGGGGGCCCACGCGGGAATCGAGCGGCTCGGGGCGACCGTCATCCCGATGTCGGGTGGGCAGACCGCGCGCCAGGCGCAGCTCATTCAGGATTTCGCGCCCGATGCGATCCTCTGCACGCCGAGCTACCTGCTCACCATCGCCGACGCGCTGGAGTCGGCCGGCGTCGACCCGCGGTCCACGTCGCTGCGCGTCGCCGTGCTCGGCGCCGAGCCCTGGACCAACGAGATGCGCCGGGAGATCGAGCGGCGCCTCGACGTCGTCGCCGTCGACATCTACGGACTTAGTGAGGTGATGGGCCCGGGGGTGGCCAGCGAGAGCGCGCTCACCAAAGACGGCCCCCACGTGTGGGAGGACCACTTCCTGCCCGAGACGATCGACGGCGAGAGCGGCGCCCCGGTGGCCGACGGAGAACTGGGCGAACTGGTGTTCACCTCGCTCACCAAAGAGGCGTTCCCGGTCATCCGCTACCGCACCCGCGACCTCACCCGCCTGAAGCCGGGCACGGCGTTCCCGTCGATGCGGCGCATCGAGAAGATCACCGGGCGCAACGACGACATGATCATCCTGCGCGGGGTGAATCTCTTCCCGACCCAGATCGAGGAGATCGTGATGGGGATCGAGACGCTCACCCCGCACTTCGTGCTCGAACTGCGTCGCGAAGGACGAATGGATGCCATGACCGTCCGCATCGAACGGCACCCCGCCCTGCAGCGAGAGGTCTGCGAGGCCGCCGGTATCGTGCTGCAGCAGCGGATCAAGGTGCTCATCGGCACGAGCGTCGACGTGAACGTCGAGGAGCCGGGTGCCCTGCCGCGCAGCGAGGGCAAGTACAAGCGGGTGTACGACCTGCGGTGACGGGCGCCCGGGCGCCGGGCCGACGTCGAGACCGCGGACCATCGTGGGCTCGCGCCGGTCGGGCGTTCCTCGGCGCCGTCAAGACGGAGGAGGACGCCCGTTGCGGGGCGACCCGCCCCCGGTTACACTTTTACTGAACGATCGGTCTGTAAAGGGAGTCGACGATGACGACAGCACTCACGACGGACGCCGCACTCGACGGCGAGGCGATGTTCGACGCCCTCATCGAGGCCGACGGACGCATCGAGCCCCGCGACTGGATGCCGGAGGGTTACCGCCGCACGCTGATCCGTCAGATCTCGCAGCACGCGCACTCCGAGATCATCGGCATGCAGCCCGAGGGAGCGTGGATCACGCGGGCGCCGAGCCTGAAGCGCAAGGCGATCCTGCTGGCCAAGGTGCAGGACGAAGCCGGACACGGCCTCTACCTCTACTCGGCGGCGCAGACCCTCGGCATCACCCGCGACGAGATGACGCAGCAGCTCGTCGACGGCAAGGCGCGGTACTCGTCGATCTTCAACTACCCGACCCCGACGTGGGCCGACATGGGTGCGATCGGCTGGCTCGTCGACGGCGCCGCGATCTGCAACCAGGTGCCGCTGTGCCGCGCCTCGTACGGACCCTATGGTCGCGCGATGGTGCGCATCTGCAAAGAGGAGTCGTTCCACCAGCGCCAGGGATTCGAGATCCTCCTCACGCTCATGCAGGGCACCGACGCGCAGCGAGAGATGGCGCAGGACGCCGTGAACCGCTGGTACTGGCCGAGCCTGATGATGTTCGGTCCCCCCGACGACGACTCGCCCAACTCGGCGCAGTCGACGGCGTGGAACATCAAGCGCTTCAGCAACGACGTGCTGCGTCAGCGGTTCGTGTCGATGCTCGTCCCGCAGGCGGCGGTGCTCGGGGTGACCCTGCCGGACCCCGACCTGCGCTTCAACGACGAGACGGGCCAGTACGACATGGGTGAGATCGACTGGAGTGAGTTCCACGAGGTGCTCGCCGGGCGAGGCCCCCTCAACACCACGCGGCGCCAGCACCGTCGCGACGCGCACGAAGAGGGCGCGTGGGTGCGCGAAGCCGCCGCCGCGTACGCCGCGAAGAAGAGCGCGAAGGCGGCCGCCTGATGGCGACTCCCGGGGGGAGCCCCGCCGAGACCTGGCCCCTGTGGGAGGTCTTCGTGCGCGCCAACCGCGGCCTCAGCCACGTGCACGTGGGCTCGCTGCATGCGCCCGACGCCGAACTCGCCGTCCGCAACGCCCGCGACCTCTACACGCGTCGCGGTGAGGGCGTGTCGGTCTGGGTCGTGCCCTCGGATGCCGTGACCACGAGCGATCCGGGAGCCAAGGGCGCGTTCTTCGAGTCGCCGGCGGGCAAGAACTACCGGCACGCGGTGTACTACACCGCGTCCGAGGGGGTGCCGCACCTGTGAGGACGACGACGGATGGGTCGCGGGCATCGGCGGATGAGTTCATCGACGTCACCGACGCGGGACACGGCGACGGCCCGCACGGCGTTGACCCGCACGGCGCTGACCCGCACGGCGATGACCCGCACGGCGACGTCTCGCTCGATGCCCGCGAGCTCGCCGCCGAACTGGCCGGCGGAGACGACCGCGCCACCGACCCCGACGTCGCCGCCTACGCGCTCGGTCTCGCCGACGACGCCCTGATCCTCGCGCAGAACCTCTGCGGCTGGATCGCGCGCGCCCCCGAGATCGAAGAAGATGTCGCGCTCGGCAACATCGCCCTCGACCTGCTCGGTCACGCGCGCTCCCTGCTGCGCTACGCCGGCAGCTACGACGGCCGCAGCGAAGACGATCTCGCCTACGGGCGCGACGAGGCGGAGTTCCGCTCGATGTGGCTGTTCGAGCTGCCGAACGGCGACTTCGCGCACACGATCGCCCGGCAGCTGCTCGCCTCGACGTACCTTCTCGAGCTGTACCGCGACCTCACGGCATCCACCGATCCGGTGCTCGCCGCCGTCGCCGCCAAGGCCGAGAAAGAAGTCGACTACCACCGCGATCACGCCGTGCAGTGGACGCTGCGGCTCGCCGGCGGAACCGAGGAGTCGCGGCGGCGGTTCCTGGTCGCCCTCGACGACACCTGGCCGTACCTCGACGAGCTGTTCCGCGACGAGCCGCTGCACGACCGGCTCGCCGGTGTCGCCGTGCGTCCCTCGAGTCTGCGGGGCCGTGTCGACGCGGTGCTCGCCACCGTGCTCGCCGACGAAGACGTGCCCGTCCCCGCGGTTCCGGGTTCGTCGGCGGGTGGGCGCCGTGGCATCCATCACCCCGCCTTCGGACCGCTGATCGCCGAGATGCAGGTGCTCGCCCGCAGGCACCCGGGAGCGACGTGGTGAGCGTCGAGCACGCCCGCGCCGTGGCCGCCGCCGTCGTCGACCCCGAGGTGCCCGTGCTCACCATCGACGACCTCGGCGTGCTCCGAGACGTGCGGGTCGACGGCGACACGGTCACCGTGACGATCACCCCCACCTACTCGGGATGCCCCGCGGTCGACGCGATCCGCGACGACATCGTGCTCGCGCTCACCTCGGCCGGTTTCGACCGCACGATCGTGAAGACGACGCTGAGCCCCGCGTGGACGACCGACTGGATGAGCGACGAGGGCCGACGCAAGCTCACCGCCTACGGCATCGCCCCGCCGTCGGGGAGGGCGCCCGCGGGTCCCATCCGCCTGCGACTGAGCGTGGCGTGCCCGCAGTGCGGCTCGCTCGACACCCGCGAACTCTCGCGATTCGGCTCCACCTCGTGCAAAGCGCTCTGGGAGTGCCGCGCCTGCCTCGAACCCTTCGACCACTTCAAGGCGCTCTGATGACGATGACGGATGCCACGACCCCGGCCGCGACGCGCGGGCCGGCAACGGGTCCCCGTGCGCGCGCCCGGTTCCACACGCTGCGTGTCGCCGATGTGCGGCCCCTCACCCCCACTGCGATCGAGGTGACCTTCGCCGTCCCCGACGATCTCGTCGATGCCTTCGACTACGCGCCCGGGCAGTACGTGGCCCTGCGCGCCACGGTCGAGGGAGAGGAACTGCGTCGCTCGTACTCGCTGTGCCGTCCGCCGACCCGGGGCGCCGTCAGCGTGGGCATCAAGCGCGACCCCGACGGCCGCTTCTCGAGCTGGGCGCACGAGGGGCTGCGCCCGGGAGATGAGGTCGAGGTGATGAGCCCGCAGGGCACGTTCGTCTCGAAGGCCTCCGTCGCCACGGGCCACGTCGTCGCGATCGCCGCCGGCTCCGGCATCACGCCGATCATGGCGCTCGCCGCCGATGTGCTCGAGCGCTCCGCCGACGCCCGCATGACGATCGTCTATGCCAACCGCTCCTCGACCGACGTCATGTTCGTCGACGAGCTGGCCGACCTGAAAGACCGCTACCCGGCCCGCCTCACGCTGCACCACGTGCTCTCGCGCGAGCAGCGTGCCGCTCCGGTCTTCTCGGGGCGCATCGACGAAGAGCGCCTGCGCCTCATCCTGTCGCGGCTCATCGACCCCGCCGCCGTCGACGAGTGGTTCCTCTGCGGACCCTTCGCGCTCGTGGAACTCTGCCGCGAGACCCTCGCCGAGGTGGGAGTGCTGCGCGAGCGCGTGCGCTTCGAGCTGTTCACCGCGGGTGACGGCGACGCCCCGGCGCAGACCGGGGGAGCGCGCCCCGTGCGCGTCCGCGCCGACGAGCCGGTGCGCTCGATCGATTTCACGCTCGACGGGCAGTCCGCCCACGTCGACAGTCCGGTCTCGGCGAACGAGACGATCCTCGCGGCAGCCCTGCGCGTGCGCCCCGACGTGCCCTTCGCCTGCGCGGGGGGCGTCTGCGGCACGTGCCGTGCGCGGGTGGTCGAGGGAGCCGTGTCGATGACCGAGAACTACGCGCTCGAACCCGACGAGATCGAGCGCGGGTACGTGCTGACGTGCCAGTCGCACCCGACGTCCGACACCGTGCGCGTCGACTACGACGGATGAGAGGGATGCCGTGATCGACGACGTCTTCGCCGATGGTGTGACCACCATCACCCTGAACGCGCCGTCGCGACGCAACGCGCTCGGCATCGACGACCTGCGTGCGCTCGCCGCGGCCTACGACCGCGCCGAGGCCGACGGTGCGCGCGCCGTGCTGCTGCGCGGGGAGGGCCCCGCGTTCTGCGCCGGCCGCGACATCGCCGGCGTCGACCCGGCGACCGACGACGTGGCGGGGTACCTCGACGACACGCTCGCACCGCTGCTGCAGCGCATGGCGTCTTTCCCGGCGCCCACGTTCGCCGCCGCCCACGGGGCGTGCCTCGGCGTGGGCCTGGGCCTGCTCATCGCGACCGATGTCGTGTTCGTCGCCGACGACGCCAAGATCGGCTCTCCTTTCGCCGCCCTGGGCGCGACCCTCGACTCGGGGGGCCACGCGCTCTTCGTCGAGCGTCTCGGCACCCACGCCACGCTCGACCTCATCTACACGGGCCGCCTGCTGACCGGCGATGAGGCCGTGCGCGCGGGACTCTTCTCGCGGGTGGTCCCGGCATCCGAGATCCAGGATGCCGTCGCCCTCGCCGCCCGTCGCGCGGCGAGGGGGCCGACGGCGGCGTTCCTCGCCAGCAAGCGGATCGTGACCGCGATCCGCGATGAGCGACGGGGACTGTGGGAGGCCCTGGCGCTCGAGAACCGCGCGCAGGCCTCCCTCGCTCGAACGGACGATTATCGCGAGGGTTTCGCGGCGTTCCGAGAGAAGCGTGCGCCGGAATTCGTCGGCCACTGATCCGACGGCGACCGACGAGGTCACCGTGCGAGGGGCTATCGCTGGGCGACGCACCGTGAGGGGGAGCGGTGATCGCGGTGCGTTTCTCGGCCGGACGCGATGCGCAGCACGTCGCTGCACGCCGGGATTGATTGAATCGGCTCATGTCGACCGATGAAGACGACGAACTCGCCCGCCTGCGCCGCCGCGCGTACTCGCCGACGGCGGACATCGCCTCCGACCCGGTGGCGCTCGCGCGGCTCGCGGAGCTGGAGCGGCGCGCCGCCGAACCCACCGACCCTTCCTCTGCCGAGACCGATGAGGGCGGGGGCGCCTCGACCGACGACGTCGCCGAGGCGGCGCCGTCCGACGCCGACTCGTCGGGCGCCCGCCGGATCACCTGGTCGCGCCCGCGTCGGTCGACGATCGTCCTGGCGGTCGTCAGCGCCCTCGTGATCGTCGTGGCGGTGGTGGCGCTCGTGCTGGTGCAGCGGGTGCAGACGCACCCCCTGCAGGCCGATGCCGTCCAGGTGGCCCGCCTGAGCCCTGACCCGTCGTACGTCACGCCGGACTTCTTCACGGCGGGAGCCCCCGGGGGGACCGTGGCGTACACCGAGTTCCAGGGCTTCCGCGTCGTCGTCGCCGACCCGGGTCGCACCGACGGCCGTGGCGTCGCCTGCATCACGGTGTACCAGCCCGACCTGCTCACGGTCGAAGGGGGCGGGGCGTTCTCGTACGACGGCCAGTACGTTCCCCAGGCCTGCGCCGCCGGCACGTTCCCCGCGGCGACCACCATCCGCCTCTTCGACGACGCACCCGAGCGGGAGCGCACCGAGTACCCGGCGGACACGGCGCTGCAGTTCGTATACGACGAGCTGACCGATGAGGTCGTGGTCTTCCGGGGCTGATCCCGGCCGCGCCCGCGCGCACACGACGATGCCCCGGCACGCGGCCGGGGCATCGATCGCGGGGCAGGACGTCAGGCGGCGGTGGTCACCGCGAACTGCACCGAGCCCTGCGGGTCGATCTGCGCGTCGAGCACGCGGTCGTCGAGGACGGCTGCGGCGTCGGCGTCGAGGAAGACGCGCGCTCCGGCGTTCTCGACCACGGCGTCGTTCGCTTCGGGGGCGTCGACCACCGACAGCGCGAACTGCGACTCGGGGGATCCCGCGCCCTCGATGCGGACGCCACCCTGCGGCGCGTCCGGGAACTGGGCGGTGATGGTCTTGACGGCGGTCGTGGCCTCATCGGTGAGTGTCAGCATGGGTGACTCTCCTTCTTTGTCGACGACAGGAGCCAGCCACGATGCCGAGAATCGACGGCGTCCTCAACCTGGGGAAGCCATTTCCAGGCAATTCCCACCGGGCCGCCGGGGGTCAGGGCAGCAGCCCCGCGCGCCGCGCGCGGGTGACGGCGGCGTGGCGCGTCGAGGCGTCGAGCTTCGACATCGCCGAGGCGAGGTACGACTTCACGGTGGTCTCGCGGAGCTGCAGAGAGGCAGCGATCTCGCTGTTCGTCGAGCCCACGGCCGCGCACGCGAGCACGTCGATCTCGCGGGGCGAGAGATGCACGTCGGGGTCTTCGCATCGCGCGGGAGCGTCGCCGGTCAGGGCGGCCAAGCGTGCCTCGAGGTCTTCGAGGCGCCGGCGCACGTCGTCGTCGCCGACGGTCGCCGCGATGCTGCGCAGTTGCGCGTAGCTCTCGCGGATCTCTTCGCGCGCGCCCGTGCTGAGGCCGCTCTCGGAGGCGGGGGAGGTGGCGAGGCGGCGTTCGACCTCGGCGCGCACGCGCAGCTCGGTTCCGAGCTCGCCGGCGACGTCGAACGCGGGCCGCGCCTCGACCTCGCCGACCTGCGACTGGGCCCAGGATCCGCAGTAGAGCACCCCGCGCGCGGTCCCGCCGACCAGCACGGGGACGGCGAACAGGGTGGCGATGCCCTCGCCGAGGATGGCGCGGTCGTAGTCATGCGTGATCGTCCGCGACGTGCGGTAGTCGAGGGTCATGCGTGGCCGACGCTCGACGAGGGCGCGTCCGCCGAGGCCGCGGGACGCGTGGACCACGAGGCCCTCGATGCTGCGCGTGCGGGCCCCGACGATGGTCGAGACGTGCACGGCGCCGTCGTGCTCGAGCCCGCCGAAGGCGACGGGGAAGTGGGTGCGCCGGGCGAGTTCGGCAACGGCATGCGACACGAGCGTCGCATCGTCTCGAAGAGGGGACGGTGCTTTCACGCACTACCTACTTCCGGGGGTGACGGCTTCGTCGCCGCGTTTCGTAGCGTCGACAGTATCACCGGGAGCGTTTCCACGACCCCGGTCGTATCCCCCATCGGCGCAACGCTGCGCCGGTCCCATGAGGCAAGGAGGCCACATGACGGACAGAAGGATCGACCCTGCCCCCGGGGGCGGAGTCGACTACATCGCGGTCGAAGAATCGGCACCGTTCCAGGACCTGAAGAGGCGTCAACGCCGCTTCGTGTTCCCTCTCGCGGTGGCGTTCCTCGTCTGGTACTTCGCCTACGTCCTGCTGTCGTCGTTCGCTCCGGCGTTCATGGCGCAGCCGGTGTCGGGGGCGATCACGGTCGGACTCGTGCTCGGGCTGGGACAGTTCGTCACGACGTTCGCCATCACGATGGGTTACGTCGCCTACGCCAACCGTCGGCTCGACCCGCGCGCCGAGGCCCTGCGCGCTGAGCTCGAGCGCACGGAACGGGGGGAGTCGTGAACGACGTCGTCGCCACCGTCGCCGCCGCGGTCGACACCGTGGAGAACAACCCGGTCCTGAACATCTCGATCTTCGGCGCGTTCGTCGCCGTGACGCTGTTCATCGTCATCCGGGCCAGCCGCAACAGCAAGACCGCGGCCGACTACTACGCGGCCGGCCGCTCGTTCACCGGCCCGCAGAACGGCTTCGCCATCGCCGGCGACTACCTGTCGGCGGCGTCTTTCCTCGGCATCGTGGGCGCGATCGCCATCAACGGCTACGACGGCTTCCTCTACTCGATCGGCTTCCTCGTCGCGTGGTTGGTCGCGCTGCTGCTGGTGGCCGAGCTCATGCGCAACACCGGCAAGTTCACGATGGCCGACGTGCTGTCGTTCCGCCTCAAGGAGCGCCCTGTCCGCATGGCCGCGGCCCTCACCACCCTCGCGGTCTGCTTCTTCTACCTGCTGGCCCAGATGGCGGGCGCCGGTGGTCTGGTCTCGCTGCTGCTCGGCATCACCGAGCGCGTCGGGCAGTCGATCGTCGTCGCGGTCGTCGGCCTGCTCATGATCGTCTACGTGCTCATCGGCGGAATGAAGGGCACCACCTGGGTGCAGATCGTGAAGGCGTTCCTGCTCATCGGCGGGGCGCTGGTCATGACGATCTGGGTACTCGCGATCAACGGCTTCAGCCTGAACACCCTGCTCGAAAGTGCGGTGGCCGCCTCGCCCAAGGGGGAGGCGATCCTCGGACCCGGCCTGCAGTACGGCGCGAACCCGTGGGACTTCATCGCCCTCGCCCTCGCCCTCGTGCTGGGCACCGCGGGGCTTCCGCACGTGCTCATGCGCTTCTACACCGTGCCGACCGCCAAAGAGGCGCGTCGTTCGGTGGTGTGGGCCATCTGGCTGATCGGGATGTTCTACCTCCTCACGCTGGTCCTGGGGTACGGCGCGGGCGCGCTCGTGGGCTCCGAGGCGATCCTCGCCGCTCCCGGCGGCGTGAACGCTGCGGCACCGCTGCTCGCTCTGGCGCTGGGCGGACCGCTGCTGCTCGGCTTCATCTCGGCGGTGGCGTTCGCGACCATCCTGGCGGTCGTGGCCGGTCTCACGATCACCGCGGCGGCCTCGTTCGCGCACGACATCTACGCCAACGTCGTGAAGAAGGGCGACGTGCCGCCCGACGGCGAGGTCAAGGTGGCCCGGCGCACCGTGATCGTCATCGGCGTGCTGGCGATCGTCGGAGGTATCGGCGTGCAGGGGCAGAACGTGGCGTTCCTGGTGGCGCTCGCTTTCGCCGTCGCCGCCTCGGCCAACCTGCCCACGATCCTGTTCTCGCTCTTCTGGCGTCGCTTCACCACGCGCGGCGCCGCGTGGAGCATGTACGGCGGTCTGGCATCGGCTCTGCTGTTGATCTTCCTCTCGCCGGTGTTCTGGGGTGGGCCCACCAGCGTGTTCGCGAACACCGGGGTGGCGATCTGGCCGCTGAACAACCCCGGTGTCGTCTCGATCCCGCTCGGGTTCTTCCTGGGGTGGCTCGGCTCGGTCACTTCGCGCACGGCCGAGGATCGAGGCAAGGCCGCCGAGATGGAGGTGCGTTCGCTCACCGGTTTCGGGGCCGAGAAGGCCTCCGACCACTGACCGCTTCGACGCCCGGCTCCGCTCCGGCGGGCCGGGCGTCGTCGCGTCCGTCGTCAGACGGGTTCGCTCAGCGACTCCGAGGCCACCGCCGCGCTCTCGAGCGAGAGCAGGTATTGCTTCACCTCGGGGTGACCGCCGTACTCGCCGATCGAGCCGTCGGCGCGCACCACGCGATGCACCGGGACCACGATCGAGAACGGGCTCGCCGCGCACGCGGTGCCCACCGCGCGCGCAGCGCGGGCGACGCCGGCCATCATCGCCACCTCGCCGTAGGCGGCGACCTCGCCGTAGGGGATCTCGCGCGTTGCCTCGAGCGCAGCCCGCGTGAAGCCGCGCACGAAACGCCAGTCGAGGTCGACGTCGAACTCCCGACGGCGCCCGTCGAAGTACTCGTCGAGTTGAGCGACGAGGTCGGCGCCGGCGCCGGGATCGGGGTCGGGCACCACGCCCAGTCGCTGGGAGATGTCGGCTCGGGCTCGCTCTATGCCGCCGTGCGCCACGTCGAGTCGCACGAGGGCGTCGTCGACGAACGTCAGGAGGACGGGCCCGATCGGACTGTCGTACTCGGTGCTGGTGACTCTGTTCATGCGCCCATCTTCACGAGGCGGAGGTGGCGGTGCAGCGGCGTTCCCGCGAATGGTGGACGACGCCGCCACGTCGCCGCCTGGGGAGGAATCGCCGGTGGTGCGGCGTGTCGCCGATTACGGCGAAACTCGGCCCCACTACAGGAGATCCTCGGATGCCCGGCTTAGTCTGGCAGGTGTGTGGCGAGCTGAGGAGGGTACCGTGATCGGTGCCGACGAAGACGGTCCGGCAGCGACCGTCGACCCGGCGGAGCTGCGGCTGTCGGAGCCCGGGATCGTGGTGCGGCACGTCGCCGACCCGGAACGCGATCGCATCCGCGCGGAAGCTGCCGCCCTGGGTGGGCGTTCGACTCTGCTGCGCTTCGATGACGCGCTCGACGCGGGCATCGACATCACCAAGGCACACCCCGGTTCGCTCCCGCAGTTCATCACCGGGCGCGCCACCATGCTCTCGAACCTCTTCCGCGACGAGGTGGCGCTGCGCACCGCCCGCATGGCCGCGGAGCGCATCACCGCCAAGAACGTCGAGCTGCGCACCGCCCGCGGTCTCGAGCCCGTCCACCTGGCCGTCGGTCTCGCCGCCTGGAAGATCGGGGGAGTGGAGTGGTCGGCCCCCGTGCTGCTGCGTCCGCTCGCCATCCGTCGTCACCACGGCGACTTCGAACTCAAGCTCCACGGCGCCTTCGTGATGAACCCCGAGCTCGCGCGCGCCTTCCGCACGCACCTCGGCATCCAGATCGACAGCGCGGCCCTCGCCGGGCTCGCGTACGACCAGGGCGTGTTCAAGCCGCAGCCGGTCATCGACCACATCCGCCGGCTCACCACGCACGTGCCCACCTTCGTCGTCCACCCGCGCCTGGTGATCTCGTCGTTCGCCGACGTCGGCTCGGGCATGGTGCGCGACACGCAGCACCTCGACGACACCCTGCTGAACGCGCTCGCCGGTCACCCCGACGACCGGGCCCGCGTCACCGTCCGCCGCGACGAGCCGGTGATCGTCAGCCCCGACGAGCGCACCCCCGCGGCCGACACCCTGCTGCTCGACGCCGACGCCGAGCAGGAGCGCGTGCTCGCGCGCATCGCCGCGGGGCACTCGCTCGCGGTGCACACGCTGCCGGGCACCGGCGGCACGCAGACCGTGATCAACGCCATCGGCCAGCTCGTGCACGACAACAAGCGCGTGCTCGTGGTGAGCGCTCGGCGCTCGACCCTCGACGGCATCCGCCACCGCCTCGCCGGTGTCGGCCTGGCCGGTCTCGCCGTCTCACCCCACCACGTACGGCGCGACCTCATCCGCGCGATCGGTCGCAACGAGAAGGCCGAGCAGCCCAAGGTCGCCGAGATCGACGACGCCCTCGTGCGCCTTCGCACGGTGCTGCGCGACTACCGCTCGGCCGTGACCGAGCCGCACCTCGCGCTGGGCGTCTCGGCGCTCGACGTGCTGCGCGCGCTCACCTCACTGGCATCCCAGTCCCCGGCGCCCTCGACCGAGGCGCGTTTCGACCTCACGACGCTCGAGCGTCTCGCGGGTCGTCGCGACGCCGCCGCGCGTGCCCTCGCGATGGCCGCCCGTCTGGGTGAGTTCCGTTTCGGTCCCGACGATTCGCCCTGGTACGGCGTGAGTTTCACGCGCACCGAAGACGCGCGCGCCGCGCACGAGCTGGCCGGCAA
Source organism: Microbacterium sp. CFBP 8801 (assembly GCF_014839455.1). Classification (NCBI taxonomy): domain Bacteria; kingdom Bacillati; phylum Actinomycetota; class Actinomycetes; order Micrococcales; family Microbacteriaceae; genus Microbacterium; species Microbacterium sp. CFBP 8801. The sequence continues at coordinate 122,987 of NZ_JACYNU010000004.1, forward strand.
GCTCCACGCGCAGGACGTTCCCCGTCTGCTGGAGCGCGGCTACGAACTCATCGCCCAGACGCGCATGCGGCCGTTCCAGACGGTCTCCGAGCTCGGCGCCTACCTCAAGCTGCTGCACGGCATCCGCGAGTCGCTCGATCGCTTCAGCCCCAGCGTGTTCGAGCGCCCCCTCGGCGAACTCATCGACGCGCACTCCCCGCGCCGCGACGCCTCGGCCATGAGCGGTCCGAACCGCCGCCGGCTCAAGCGCCTGTCGAAGGAGTACGTGCGCCCCGGGGTGCACGTCACCGACATGTACGAGGCGCTCGTGCGCATTCAGCAGCAGCGCACCGAATGGCAGCGTGTCGTCGAAGCGGGCGTCACCCCCGAGGTGCCGCTGGGCTTGGCCGACGTGCACGTCGCCTGGCAGCGCACCGACGCCCTGCTCGGCGAGCTCGACCAGATCCTCGGCCGTCAGGGCTCCGACCGCCTCGCAACCCTGCCCGTGCAGCGTCTCGTGCGGACGCTGGCGGGCCTCGCGGCCGAGTCCACCTTCTTCGACAACCTCGTCGAGCGCGCACAGCTGCGCTCCGAGCTCGCGCGTCTGGGCCTGGAGCAGCTGCTCGTCGAGCTGTCGGTGCGCCATGTTCCCGAGGAGCGCGTGGGCGCCGAACTCGAGTTCGCCTGGTGGCAGTCAGCGCTCGAGCACCTCCTGCGCACCGATCGCGCGCTGCTGGGGGCGAACACGAGCGTCGTCGACCGCCTCGAGCGCGACTTCCGTCTGGTCGATGAGGCGCACGCCGCTGCCGCCGGTCCGCTCCTGGCCGCCCAGCTCGCCACGCAGTGGCGCATCGGCATCGTCGATCACGCCGACGAGGCCGCCGCGCTGAAGCGTTCGCTGAAAGACGGCCTGCACACCGCTCAAGAGATCTCGGATGCCGCTCCCACCCTGCTGCGCACGCTCGCGCCGGTGTGGCTGGCGTCGCCGTACGAGGTGCCCGACGTGCCGTGGGACCTCGCGTTCGACGTCGTGATCGTGGCGGATGCCGCCGCACTCTGCCTCACCGAGGCCACGCCGGCCCTGCGTCGAGCGCGCCAGGTCGTGCTCTTCGGCGACCCCGTGGTGCAGAAGCCCACGCCGTTCCGCGTCAGCGCATCGGTGGCTCCCGCTACCGAGGAGGCCGACGAGGTGCCGTTCGATGAGATCTCGATCTTCGAGCGCATCGCGGAGCTCTTCCCCGTCGAGACCCTCACGCGCAGTTACCGCGCAGGCGGTGAAGACCTCTCGCAGCTGGTGAACGACGCGTTCTACGGCGGCGAGATCGTGTCGCTGCCCTGGGCCGGGTCGTATCTCGGCCGCGGAAGCCTCAGCGTCGACTACGTCGAGGGCGGTGTCGGCGCCCCCGACCCCATCAGCGGTGCCGTCGAGAGCCCCGATGCCGAGGTCGCCCGCGTGGTGACCCTCGTGGTCGAGCACGCCGTCAACCGCGCGTCCGAGTCGCTCATGGTCGTCACGGCCAGCCGCACGCACGCCGAGCGCGTGCGCGCGTCGGTGGTGGCCGCTCTGGCCGGTCGCTCCGACGTCGCCGAGTTCGTCTCGCGCGACGCGGCAGAGCCCTTCTCGGTGCTGACCCTCGAAGAGTCGGTGGCCGAGAGTCGCGACCGCGTGATCTTCTCGCTGGGCTTCGGCCTGACCCGTCACGGTCGCGTGCTGAGCGACTTCGGCGACCTGTCGACCCCCGACGGCGAGCGTCTGCTCACGGTCGGCATGACGCGCGCGCGGCGTTCGATGGTGATCGTGTCGTCGATCCGCCCGTCGTCGTTCGACGACGGACGCCTCGAGCACGGGGCGGCGACGCTCATGGGCATCCTCGGAAACCTCGCCGCGCGTGGTCGCGAGAGTCGGCTCGAAGACCTCGCCGACCCGCTCACGCGGGCCCTCGCGCGCGAACTCCGCCGCTTCGGTGTCGAGGTCGACGTCGACTACCACGGACTCCTGCCGCTCGTGGCGCGATATCAGGGCAAGGCCGTCGTCGCCGAGAGCGATCCCGAGACGATCGGGGAGTCCCTGCGCGAGACACTGCGTCTGCGCCCGCAGATCCTGCGTCGCCTGGGCTGGCATTACGTGCGCGTGCACGCGTTCGACCTGTACAGCGACCCCGCCGGTGTGGCGTCGCGCATCGCCGAGCTGCTGGGGGCCGCCCCCGCAGACGCCGCCGCACCCGACACGACCACCGAGCCACTCGATCTTCCCGGTTGAGCCGGCGATGAGTACGACCCCGGATGCCGCCGGGCCTGGCCCCCTCGTCGGATCGGACGACTCGTCGGCATCGATCGAGACCGCGGACGGGTCGGTGGAACCGGTCGCCGTCGACGTCGCTCCCGCGTCCGGGACGCCCACCCCGCACGCCGTTCGGCAGCCCGTGGTGCGCGTGCGCGGGTCTCGCCGCGCCCGGCTGATGCCGGCACCCGGAACGACCGCGGAACCCGCGCCCGCCGACGACCCCGCGCGGGGCGCGTCGGCCGGGCCCGTGGCATCCGGTCCCAACGACGAGCGCATGCTGCGCGACGTTCCCCCGCACTACTGAACGGGCCCGGCCCCTGCCGAGACGCGCACCGCGCCGGAAGTCCCCCGGTGGGGACTCACGGCGCGGTGCGCGGCTGTCAGAGAGTGGCGATCACCGCGTGCTGTTCTGGCGCTCCAGCAGGTCGCGGATCTGAACGAGCAGCTCCTGCTCGGTGGGCAGCTTGGGCTCGTCCGAGGCCGCGTCGGCCACACCGGCGCGCGCCGCGGCGCGGGCCTTCCAGTGGTTCATGGGGTAGACGAAGACGAAGTACACCACCAGTGCGACGGCGAGGAAGCTGATGATCGCCGTCAGCAGGCCGCCGAGGGGGAACACCACCTGCTGGCCGTAGATGCCCGTGATCGACGGCCCGAACTCGCCGTTGTCGTTCGGCTGGTAGAACACTTGGACCAGCGGATTGATGAGCGACGCGACGATCGCGTTGACGACCGCAGTGAAGGCTGCGCCGATGACGACGGCGACGGCGAGGTCGATGACGTTCCCGCGGAGAATGAACTCCTTGAATCCCTTGATCATGCGCTTGCTCCCCTCTGGCCGCGCCGACTCGGAGTCAGGATGCCGAGGACGGGGCGGACGGCTTCGATTGCGCCTTCGATGATGTCGAAGAACTCGAGGCGCCGCCAGCACTTGCGCCGGACGACGACGAGCTGCTCGACGAGGAGTTGCGGGAGTCGGTGCGGTAGAAGCCCGAGCCGTTGAAGGTGACGCCGATCGAGCCGTACTGCTTGCGCACCTCGCCGCCGCACTCGGGGCATTCGGTGAGGGCGGCATCCGAGAAGGACTGCACGGTCTCGAAACGGTGACCGCACTGCTTGCAGGCGTAGGCGTAGGTGGGCATCGTGCTGTTCCTTCGGGTGATCAGGCGGTGTGTGCGGCGAGCGGCAGCGTGCGCGTGGGGGTGACCACGCCCGTGACGGGCTGGTCGTGCACGTCGCGCGGTACGTCGTCGATGAGTTCGGAGTCGAAGATGACCGCGTAGACCGGCGGGCACTTCTCCATCGAACCGAGGGTCTTGTCGAAGTATCCGCGCCCCCATCCCAGGCGCATTCCGTGCGCGTCGACCGCGGCGGCCGGGATGATGAGCAGGTCGACGTCGTTGACGGCGATGGGACCCAGAACCTCGCCGACGGGTTCGGGAAGACCGAACAGGCCCTCGGCGATCTCGGCGTCGGGTGTGGCGATGGTCCAATCGAGCAGACCGTCTTCGCGTGTGAGGGGAAGGAGCACCCGGATGCCGCGCGCCACGGCGCCGGCGACGAAGGCGTGGGTGCCGGGTTCGGTGGGCGTCGACAGGAAGCACGAGATGCTGCGCGCGCCGAGGCGGGCCACGAGCTCGTCGAGCTGACGGGTGATCCCGGCCTCGGCCTCTTCGCGTGCGTGAGCGGAGATGCCCTGGCGGCGTTCGCGCAGGTCGGCGCGCAGTGCGCGCTTGGCCTGCTCGATGCGATCCGGCATGCGGTCAGTCTACGTGCGAGCGTCCTACCGGCGGTGTCCGCAGACCCCGGTAGGGTATGCCCATGCCTCATAAGCCCTTCAAGGCCGTGATTCCGGCCGCTGGACTCGGTACGCGCTTCCTCCCCGCCACCAAGGCGATGCCGAAGGAGATGCTTCCGGTCGTCGACAAACCGGCCATTCAGTACGTCGTCGAAGAGGCCACCGCGGCCGGGATCGACGATGTCCTCATCATCATCGGCCGCAACAAGAACAACATCGCCAACCACTTCGACTCGATGCCCGAGCTCGAGGCCAAGCTGCGCGAGAAGGGCGACAGCGACAAGCTCGCCAAGGTCGAGCACTCCTCCGACCTCGCCGACGTGCACATGGTGCGCCAGGGTGAGCCGAAGGGCCTCGGCCACGCCGTGCTGCGTGCGCGCGCCCACGTGGGGGACCACCCCTTCGCCGTCCTGCTGGGCGACGACCTCATCGACGAGCGCGACCCCCTGCTCACCACGATGATGCAGGAGTACGACAAGCGCAACGCCACCATCATCGCCCTGATGGAGGTCGACCCCGAGCACATCCACCTCTACGGCGTCGCCGCCGTCGAGGCCACCGACGACGAGGGCGTGGTCAAGGTCACCCAGCTCGTCGAGAAGCCCAAGGCCGAGGACGCCCCCTCGAACCTCGCGATCATCGGTCGCTACGTGCTCGGCCCCGACGTGTTCGGCATCCTCGAGCACACCGAGCCCGGTAAGGGCGGCGAGATCCAGCTGACCGACGCGCTCGAAGAGCTCGCCACCGGTGGCGGTGACGGCGGCGGCGTGTACGGCGTCGTCTTCCGCGGCCGCCGTTACGACACCGGCGACCGCGTCGACTACATCAAGGCCATCGTGCAGCTCGCCGCCGACCGCGACGACCTCGGTCCGGCCCTGCGCCCGTGGTTCAAGGAGTTCGCAGCGGGTCTCTGACCCGGCGAGAAGCCATGGATCTGTCGGTTCCGAGGCGGCACGACGAGGTCTCGATCCGTCTCATCCGCAACCGCGATGCGCGGGTGCTCCAGCAGCAACTGATCGACAATCGCTCGTGGCTGCGCCGGTGGGAGGCGACCAGCCCCGACGGGCCGGTCTCGTTCGACATGCGCCTCGGCATCCGTCGTCTTCTGCAGCAGTACCGTGACGGCCTCGGCGTCCCCTTCGTGATGACGTGGGACGACGAGGTCGCCGGGCAGCTGAACGTGTGGGGGGTGTCGCGCGGGTCGCTCGCTTCGGCGACGATCGGGTACTGGGTCGCCGAAGAGTACGCGGGGCGCAACATCACCACCGTGAGCGTGGCCATGGCCACCGACGTGTGTTTCACCGAGCTCAACCTGCATCGCGTCGAGATCTGCATCCGGCCCGAGAACCACGCGAGTCTGCGCGTCGTCGAGAAGCTCGGCTTCCGCTACGAGGGACTCCGCCGCCGATACATCCATATCGACGGCGACTGGCGCGACCACTACGCCTTCGCCCTCGTGCGCGAAGAGGTGCCGCACGGTGTGCTCGACCGGTGGACGCGGGGTCAGGTGCCGCCCGATGCGGCGCGTATTCCGCCGTCCGATCGGCTGTGACCGGGTCTGTTCTCTCTTTGTGCGCCTGATCGGCGAAACTCTCGGCACGACACGCGGGAGGATGCCGAGGTGTGATCTCTCGGTGACCTACCTTTGAGCCATGGGTGGGCAGGTACTGAGCGGTGGCGTGATCGTCTTCGTCGCCGTCGCGCTCTGGTTGGTGTACCTCTTGCCGTCGTGGCAGAGCCGGCACCGTTTCACCGCCGCCGAGCGTAACGCGGTGCGTCTGAACCAGGCGCTCCGGGTTCTCGCTGAGACGGCTGAGACCCCCCGTGAGGTGCGCCTCGAGCTCACCACCCGCACCGCCCACCAGCAGCAGAAGCTCGCTCGTCAGGTGCAGGCGCACAAGGCGCAGACCGAGCTGGCCGCCGCGAAAGCCCGCCTCGAGGTGGCGCGCCTCGAGAACGCCCGCGATCTCGACGTCGTGAAAGAGCAGCGCGCCGCCGCCATCGAACTGGCCCGCGCCGAACGCGCCGCGGCGGTCGAGGTCGCCCGCGCCGAGCGCGCCGCGGCCCTCGAGACCACGCGCGCTGAACGCGCCGCCGCGGTCGAACGGGCGAACAGCGAGCGCGCTGCCGCCGTCGCGCGCCCCGAACTGCGTCGTGCCCGTGCGCGCCGCCGCTTCCGTCTCTCGGTGACGGTCGTCGCCTTGCTCGGCGCGATCGCGGCGGGTGTCGGAGTGATCCAGGTCGTCGCGGGCGCCGTTCCCGTGCTCCTCGTCGCCGGCGCCGTGGTGGTGCTTGCCTCTCTCGTCCTCTTGCGTCGCGTGTCGGTCATCGCCGCGCGCACAGGCGTGCGTCCCCTCGAGGTCGCCGCCCCGCGCGTCTCGGCCGTGGTGCAAGACGTCGCCCTCGTTCCCGAACCGCGTCCCACCTGGACCCCGCGCGAGCTTCCGCGCCCGCTGGTCGCCTCGGCCGGTTCTCGCGCCGCCGCGGTCGTCGACGAGCAGATCGCCCGCGAGGCGCTGCGCGCTGCCGCTCGCGAAGAAGCTGCTCGCGAGATCGCCGCGCAGCAGGCGCCCACCCCGATCGAGACGGCACGCCCCGCAGCCGCGGCGGCTCCGTCGTCGCCCTACGCGTCGATGGGATACGTCGACGACAGCGAGATCGAGGACCACGTGCGTCAGCTGCTCGAGCGGCGCGCGGTCGGCGCCTGAGCCCACCCCTCCCCGTAAGGGAGAGCCGGCGGTATGCCCGAGTCGGAATGCGGTGTCGGGGACCCGAGCGGAGAGTGCGCTCGAGTTCGAGGCACGCCGCTCTGCGTGATAGTGTTGTCGAGGTTTCCGGGCCTGTGGCGCAGTTGGTAGCGCGCCTCGTTCGCATCGAGGAGGTCAGGGGTTCGAATCCCCTCAGGTCCACCGACGAGACGCCCGACCCGACACAAGAAATTGTGTCAGGTCGGGCGTTTTCTCTTGTTCACGCCCGTGTGCCACATGCTCGAGCGCGTCGTCACAACGATGCCCGGGAGCTTCGGTACGGGGACGATGACGACATCCTGCAGTTTCCAGTCGAGCGAGATGCATCCTTCTCGTGCGCTTTCGACATCGTCCAGAGACAGTCTTTTCTTTTGTGGCACGACGAAGGCCTCGACGTGGAAGACGTGTCCTTCGTCGCGCACGCGGCTACCGGCCTCTGCGACCCAGGAAAGGCCGGCCAAGTACTGGTCGACGCGGTCAGCAAGGGGGTGCGGCTGCGTGTCGTCGAAGGTGGTCGCCCGCCCGTCGACGAGGTCTACGACGGCCGCGCGCAGGTTGCTCACGCCGTCGTGCACGATGCTGATGGCGATGAAGATCGCGGCCGCCGCGTCCATCCACCACAGCCCCACACCGATCCCGAGGACACCCACAATGGTGCCCACCGACGTCATCCAGTCAGCCTTGTTCATGTCGGCGTCGGCGTAGAGCACCTTGTCGTGCAGTTCGTTGGCGAGCGTGAGCTTGAGGTGACCGATGATGACCGGCGGGACGGCGGTGAGGGCCATGACCGCGACCATGAGCCATCCGAGCCAGATAGTGACCCCGAACAGGTTGACCGTTCCGATGGTGGGGTGCTCTGCCGTGACGAGTCCCACGCCGGAGTCGACGATGAGGAAGGCGCCCATGCCGGTCAATGCGACTGCGGCAACGAGGTGCCCGACGGCGACGGAACGGTGGTATCCGTACGGGTGCCGCGGGGTGGGAGGGCGCCGAGCGAGCCGCACCGCGATGAGGAACGCGAAGGGAGGGATGAAGGACAGCAGGTCTTCGATCCACGCCGCTTTCATCGCCTGCGAGTTGCCGAGCACGAGGAAGACGAGAGTGGCGGTGCCGGACAGGAGGCCGATCGTGATCCACTCAAGCCGGATGGCGCGCCGTAACACTCGTGCCTGTCGCTCAGGGAGTGCGCGGCGCCCGAAACGAACCGTGCCGCTGTTCATGGCGCTGCACCCACCCGCGCGGCCTCATCAGTGAGGAATGTCTCCAGGGTCGACACGAAAGCGTTCTCTCCGAGCGGAACGAGCATGACGAGTTCGACAGTCGAGCCGTCCGCGAGCGTCGCCTCGGCGTAGGGCCTGGTCATTCCCGCCTTGTTCGTCCAGGGGGTCTGATCGGTCAGGCCACCAGCGACGACGTCGAGTTCGCCGTCTTCCAGCCCACGCACGAGAGCTTGCTCGGACCCCACCGTCCACTCCACATCGGCGTCGAGGGACTCAGCGAAGCGGGTGAGTGCGTCTATTTCTGAACCAGTCGGTTCGTTCTCGTCCATGCGAACCCACTCGCCATTCGGGGTCACCCCGGCGCGCAGAACACCGCCCTGGACCGCGTCCAGGGTTCCAGACGGATCAGTGGGAATCCGTACCCCGCAGCCCCCCAGCAGCAGTGAGACGGCCGCCACAGCCGCCGCGTACCTGAATTTCGCCATGAATGTCCCTCCCTGCGGGCAGCTTGCTCGTGCCCGGTGACTGTTGTCGCGGGGCTTGCGGCGATGGGCGAAAAGTCGTTACGCGTCGCGACGGTTTCCGCCCGCGCTGACGACAAGACGGACCTGAGCGTGCGATTGTCACGCACGGCGCGGCGGCACACAACCCCCATGTGCATCTCGTCGGATCCGCCGTCTGTTAGGGGATACGCGTCGATCAGTCATCTGGTCGGCACCCTCCCCCAGGACGCAACGAGGAGAACACGATGTATTTCCACCGGCAAGAGCTGCAGCACTCGGCGACCCCCGACAAGCCCGATGCGGTCTACGCCCGCAAGCTCCAGGAGGTGCTCGGCGGGCAGTACGGCGAGATCTCGGTCGCGATGCAGTACCAGTTCCAGGCCTGGAACATGCACATGCCCGGCAAGTACCGCGACCTGGTGTTCGGCATCGGCGCGGAGGAGATGGGGCACGTCGAAATGCTCGCGGTCATGATCGCCCAGCTGCTCGAGAAGCCGCCGCTCGGCATCACCGAAGAGGCCGTCCAGGATGACCCCACGGTCGCGGCCGTCATCGGCGGCACCGACATCCAGCACGGCATCGTCGCCGGCGCCGGCGCGCGCCCGGTCGACTCCAACGGCAACCCTTGGCAGGGCAGCTTCATCACTGCCAGCGGCAACCTGCTCGCCGACTTCACCGCCAATGCCAATGCCGAGATGCAGGGCCGCGTGCAGGTCGCGCGGCTCTATCACCAGACAGACGACCACGGGGTGAAAGACCTTCTCGCGTTCCTGCTCGCCCGTGACACGATGCACCAGAATCAATGGGCCGCCGCCGCCGCCGAGCTCCAAGCCGAGGGCTACGAAAAGCTCCCCGTTCCCAGCAACTTCCCCCTCGATAAGGAGGACCGCGACGTGGCGTATCAGTACATCAACTTCAGCGATGGAAAGCACGCGGGGGAGGGAACCTGGGCTTCGGGTCCGACTCCCGACGGTAGGGGCGAATTCACTTACCTGCCCGAGCCGCCTGCGGGCGTTCCGATGCCGCCGCCGACCAAGCCCGACGTGCGCTTCTATGGCACGACCGAGCTGCCGAACCCGGTCGAAAAGCTCGCCGGGCGCGCGCAGGACGCGCTCCGCAAAGAATGAGCGGGACGGATGCCGTGACACCGGGCCCGGCGACAATCTCGGCGCCGCGAAGCGGAGCGAGCTTCCTCGCGATGAGGGCTGCCAAGGTACCTCGAGCGGTCGTCGCGGGCCCCTATGGGCACCCGTTCCACCCGGTCGCGGTGACCATCCCCCTCGGGGCGTGGTCGTCGAGCCTCGTCTTCGACCTGCTCGGCTTCGCCGCCGACGACCCGCGCGGTTTCGCTCAGGGCTCGAGATGGCTCATCGCCATCGGGCTCGCAGGAGCCGTTGGGGCCTCGGTGCTCGGGCTGCTCGATATGTCGCGCATCCCGAAAGGCACGCCCGCCCGGCGCACGGCCGTGGCGCATCTCGTTCTGAACGTCACTGCGATGGGCCTGTTCTCGACGAGTCTCCTCGTGCGGATGCTCGACCTGGGTCGCGTGCCGGGCGTCGCCTTCGCGCTGAGCGCGACCGCCGCGACCGGGCTGAGCGTCTCGGGTTGGCTCGGCGGCAAGCTCGCGTATCGCTGGGGCGTGCGCGTCGCCGATGAGAACACACAGCGCGAAGGCTTCGAGACGACGTGACCCTCGTGGCGTGAGATCTGGGGGCCCGGTTCGCCATGGCATCCGGGCCCCCGACATCGGTGAGCTCAGCGTGGCCGGCGCAGCGGGATGCGCGACCAGCCTCCGCTCACCGCACCCGGGCCACCCGGTCAGCGGACACCACCGGGGGCAGCGGGAAGGGCCGTGCGGCCCGTCGCATTCGCGGCGCGCTGGTAGATCGGCGTATCGATGCTCGCCGGCAGCACGATCTTCACCCGGATGCCGCGATGGGCGAGCATCTCCTGCCGCAGAGACCACGCAAAGCCGAGCAGGCCCGTGCTTTCCCGCGATGTCGATGAGAACTTCGACGGACCCGCTCAGGCGAACGACTCAGAGGGCACGCTGTCTTCGGGGGGCTCGGGTACGACGTACAGGCCGGTGGCGGGGTTCGCGGTGGACATCAGCGCCTCGAGCCACGCGCGGTTCAAGGTCGGTGGCCGCCCGCCATGGAATTTGAAGACGAGATTCGCGCCGGGGTGCATCCAGACCGAGGTGCGGCCGCCTCCCGTGCTGATGTCGTCCTTCCAGACGAAGTAGAACGGTTCACCGCGGCGGAGCTTATTTCCCACGACCACCTGCAGGTGCGCGAGGAGACGATCTTCGAATTCGTGTCGAACGCCGCTCTCGTAGAGGAATTTACCCACGTGTTCCTCCCGCGGGCACCGTGCCCGCTCCTTTTCACTGTGCAAGGGAGAGGTCGCTTCGTCGGGGTCTCGACACGTCTCGCGCAACGGCGAGACCGAACACGTCGCGTCAGAACATGCGTGCGATCTGAGCGGGATTCTGCCCGTAGTGCTCGCGATGGTAGCGAGCGAAACGCGAGGCGCTCGAGAACCCCCAGCGTCGCGCCACCTCCGCCACCGACACGGCCGTCCCCGCGCGCAGTTCCTCGTGCGCCCCCGAAAGTCGCACGAGTCGCAGGTACTCCGTCGGCGTCGTGTCGAGTGCGCGGCGGAACGCGTGCTGAAGCCCGCGTGCCGAGATCCCGGATGCCGCAGCGATGTCCTCGAGTGTGAGGGGCTCGCGCGCGTGCGCCTCGATGTGAGCCACGGCCCGGCGGACGGTCCGCGGAGCGGCCGAGCGCTGATGAGTGCGCTGCATCGCGTCGAGGTACGGCGTGTGGAAGGCGCTGAGGGTCGACATGAGCGCGTGGCGTCGCAACTCGACCGCGAGGATCGCGTCGTCGTGCACAGCGTTCAGTGCCGTCGAGACGTAAGAGAAGCTGCGCTCCCACTGCAGGCCCGCGTCGCGGTCGCGGGCAGACGGCGCGAGTCGCCGTAAGACCAGGCGATCATCGCCCGTCGCGAGACGAGCGACGCGTTCCGCATCCGTGCGATCGAACACGAACGCCCGGACGCGGGCGGTGTGGGTCCACTGCGCCTCGGTCGATCCGCCGGCCCCCAGCCACGGCCGCCGCGGATCGACGCTGTGCCCGTCGGCCTCCAGCCGCACGCTGTCGCCCACGAGACGGCACGCCATGATCTGGTCGTCCATGCGGATGGACGAATGCACGGATGCCGCGAGCTCGTACGCCACCGTTGAGAACCCGGGAAGCTCGACGGAGTCCCACGAGAACGACACCCGTTTCGGATCGATGCGGTCCAGCCGAGCGCTGGGCACGAACCGCTGCCAGACCCTCTCCACCTCCTCGTGTCCCGTCGAGCGGACGTTCAGTCTCTGCCCCATCTCGCTCCTTCCGGTGCGCTGCGTTGAGGCGGAGAGCGAGGGTGCAGTGGGGGACACAGGCGGTCGCCTCGAGCGCCTCGTAATCGTCGATGCCGCGGAAGCGCTCGGGATCGAAGTGCGCGGGGCGCTTCCACTCGCGAGCGTCGGTGTCGGTGCCCAGGATGTCGAGCACGACCCGCTCGCCCTTCGCGACGCGCTGCCCATCGAGTTCGATGTCGGTGTCGGCCCAGGCCGGCAGCATCGGCACGAACGGTGCGGTGCGGCGGATCTCCTGAGCGAACATGGTCGCCAGCTCACCACCGACGAGGGAGTCGCGCTCGGCCGTCTCGTCCGCGATGCGCACACGCCACTCGGGACGATCGTGCAGCTCTTTCGCGGCGAAGGCGACGAACCGCGACACAGCGATCATGGGGCGGAAGCTGTTCTGCACCTCGATGCCCGCCTGCTTCGCCGACAGCAGCCGGCCGGAACGGTCGCGGTGCCATGCCCAGGCATGGAGCGCCGTGCCCTCCGCGGGGTCGAGCGTGCCCGTCCGCACCGCGTCGACGAGCGCGGCGGCGTGACGGTCGGACCAGCGACGGTTGGCGAGAGCGAAGAGGTACTCGGGCGAGTAGGGCACGCCGAAATCATCGACGATCTGCGCCTGCCGTCTCGCCCAGCGCGTCTGCGCGGCAGGTGTGCCCGGAATACCCGCCCAGCGCATGATCGCGCGGCCGAAGGCCCCCACGGCCGCGTCGTACGCCGTGTGGTCACCGCCCGCGATCCAGGCGTCGAGCTCGCCTCGCCACTGCCGGTCGAGCTCGGGCAGCAGGCGTCGCACCTCGTCGTCGTCGTACAGCACGTCGACGAAGGTGGCCTTGCGATGACGGTGGTCGGCTGCGTCGAGGCTGTGCACCGAGCCGTGGCCGAACAGCGACTCCTGAATGAACGCGGGCATCGCGCCCTGCCTGCTGACGCGCGATTCGTCGTAGAACAGGCGCACCCCCTCTTCGCCGCGGACGAACAGCGCGTCACGCCCGAGAAGGCGGAACGGCACCGCGCGGGCGCCACGATCGGCGCGACGCCAGAGGTGAGCGCCGAAGCCGTAGCCGCGGATGAGAAGGGAAAGGGAGTCATCGCGGATGAGGGTGCGGGGGGAGACCATGATCCCCACGTTTCCACGCGTCCGCCACCACACCGAGGGGGCAGTACGCCGAGCAGACGTGTGATAGCCGCGGCCTCTCTCAGCGCCGCGCTTCGACGTATCGACGCTGACGCTGACGCTGACGCTGACGCTGCCGAGAGAGCGCCGGTTCACGCCCCCTGATACGTCCGCAGCTGTGCAAGCAGCGCCGGAGCGCCCGCGTCGAAACGACGTCCGCCCACCACGATGCCGATCGCGAACACGACGACTCCGAGCACGGGCCCGACCGCGAGGGCGATCCATCCGGCCACGGCCGAACCGCCGAACGCGGCGATCAGCGCGGGGATGACGGCGGGCAACGACAGGACGGCGACGAGCACCCAGCACGCGAAGAACGTCAGGAACATCGCGAACGACGATCCCGGCACGCGTTTGAACGGCGAATCGCCGGGCGCCGGCGTCGGGATGACGAGGAACGCCGAGCTCACGGCGCTCACCCCGAGCCCCACCAGGGTGAGGGCGAGAGAGCCGCCGAGCACGGCCGGGAGCAGGTCCCAGCGCGCGGCGATGCCGAGGGTGACGAGGTCGGCGAGGACGACCAGGGGAACGCTGACGGTCGCCGCGCCGAGCATGCGTCCGAGGCGGTCGTCGCGTCCCCGGATGCCGGTCTGCATGACCGTGGCGAAGGCGGTGCCGTCGTACGAGACGTCGGTGTACGCGAGGATCCCGGCGAAGAAGCCCACGAGCAGCCCCGACAGGGCGAAGAACGGGGACGACAGGTTCCACTGCGAGTACAGCAGGATGAGCACCGGCGCGAACGGGATCAGCAGCAGCTGCTTGATGTAGCGCATGTCCCGCGTCCACGACGTGAGCGAACGCGCCCAGGTCGCGCCGACGGGACTCGACGGCATGACCCCGAACCAGCCGAGCGAGCCCGAGCGCCGGCGAGCCGCGGAGCGGGCCGGGGGAGCGACGACCGAGGCTGCCAGACTGCGGTTCCACAGCAGCCAGACCGCCGACAGCGTGGCGGCGGCGATGACGAACCTCACCACCGCGGGAAGCCACGCGCCGGCGGCGAGGTCGCCCGGTACGGCCCAGGCCGCACCGATCGGCGTCCACGCGACACCGTCGACGATCGACTGCACCTGCATGCCCTGGTCGGTCGCCGCGCGGACGCCGTTGAGGATGCCGACCAACAGGGGGCTGGCGAAGATGAGCACCGCGAAGCCGATGAGGCCGATGAGCTCGCGCGTGCGTCGTCCGCCGCCGAGGCCGCCCGCCAGGGCCGCCACCGCCCGCGAGGCGACCACGCAGATGAGCACGCCCAGGGGCACGCAGACGAGCGCGGCGATCGCCGCGACGGGCTCGCGCAGCCACACGAGGAAGGTCAACAGGGCGCCGAGGCTCGTGGCGATCCCGGGGATGCCGGTGAGCCCGCCGGCGGTGATGGCCACCATCATCTGCCGCGTCGTCATGGGGAACGGCGCGAGCTTGGCGGGGTCGAGGGTGGTGTCGATTCCCGCGGCGAACACCGGGCCGATCACCCATCCGAGCGTCAGCACGGCGCCGCCGGCCGTGACCGCCGCCCGCGCGATGTCGAAATCGAGGGTGCCGATGAAGAAGAGGCCGACCCCGGCCAGCAGCAGCATCCAGAGGGCGCCGAGGACACCGAAGATGAAGCCGACCAGCTGCATGGGGCTCCGCGTGAGGGTGTTGCCCAGCACGCGGAACCGGATCCTCAGGACTGTCGCAACCACTGGGGCCCCTCCGCGTGGTGGCGTCCGCCGACGAGGTCGACGAAGCGGTCCTGCAGGGTCGCGCCCGCGCGCACCTCGTCGACGGTCCCGGATGCCAGCAGCCGGCCCTGCGCGATGACGGCGACGTGGTCGCACATGCGCTGCACGAGGTCCATCGAGTGGCTCGACACGATGACCGTGCCGCCCGACGCGGTGTAGCCGCGCAGGATGTCCTCGATGTTCGCGGCCGAGACCGGGTCGACCGATTCGAAGGGCTCGTCGAGCACGAGCAGGCGGGGCGCGTGCACAAGGGCGCACGCGAGGGCGACCTTCTTGGTCATGCCGGCGGAGTAGTCGACGACGGGAGTGCCGGCCGCCTCGCCCAGGTCCATGATGCGCAGCAGATCGGCGGTGCGCGCGGCGACCTCGTCGCGCGCGAGGCCGAACATCATGCCCGTGTACGTGACCAGCTGCTCACCGGTGAGGCGGTCGAACAGGCGGACGCCGTCGGCGAGGTTGCCGATGAGCTTCTTCGCCTCGACCGGCTGCGCCCAGACATCGACGCCGTGGATGCGGGCGACGCCCGCATCGGGGCGGAGCAGACCCGTCGCCATCGACAGGGTCGTGGTCTTCCCCGCGCCGTTCGGTCCGACGAGGCCGTAGAACGACCCCGCGGGCACGGTGAGGTCGAGCCCCGCGACCGCCGTCTTCTCGCCGAACCGCTTCATCAGACCGGTGAGCTCCATGGCGGGCAGCGAGTCGGTCGACGTCGGCGGTGCGACGGCGTCGGGGAGGGCGGACGGCGGCGGTACGTCACGGGGAATGTCGGTCACCCTCCGAACCTATCGGCGGGCCCGGTCCGACCGCAGCATTCGGTTCGACCGTGCGTTCAGTAGCGGATCGCGTCGATCACCCGCACCCGCACCGCCACCAGCGCGGGCAGCAGCCCCGCGAGGGCACCCACGGCAGTGGCGGCGATGAGGCCGGTGATCGCGGCATCCACGGGGAAGGGCGGGAAATCGCTGACCATGCCCTGTCCGATGAGATCGCGCATCGCGGGGGACTGCACGGCGATGATCGACACCGCGACCCCCACGGCGCCGGCGACCACGGTGGCGACGACGCTCTCCATCATGACCGCGAAGAACACGCGACCGGCCGTCGCACCGAAGCTGCGTCGGATGCCGATTTCGCGCACGCGCTGCTTCACCGTCACGAGCGCGATGTTCACCAGACCCAGGGCGCCGAGCAGCAGCACGAGCACCGCGATGCCGATGACCACCATCTTGGTCACGAGGAACGGATCGTCACCGTACTGCGCCCAGTCCTGACGGTTGGCGTTGACCTCGACTCCCTCGCCGAGGGAGCCCGCGAGGTCGCGCTTGATGAGGGTCGTCAGCTGGTCGGCGAGCTCCGGGGGGATCCACATCTCGTACTGCGTCTGCGGGGCTTCGCCGCCGTACGGATCGACGGCGACGGCCGACGATCCGCGCTCCCCGGTCGCGGCGTCCTGCATCGCCTGCAGTTGCCCGGCGAGCATGAACATCGAGGGCTCCACCTCGTAGTCCGCCGCCGGGGTGACGCCGACGACGACGGCGGTCACCCCGCCCGCGGGAATCCCGGATGCGGCGTTCGGCACGCCTTGACCGCCCAGAGCCACGAGGGGGTGGCTCTCGAGGGGCGGGCGTCCCATGCGGTCCCAGAAGACCTCGTTGACGATGAGCTGTGGGGCCAGCTGTGCGGCATCCGCCGACGTGAACCACTCGCCCTCGAGCATGCGCACGCGGTGCATCTCGCCGTAGGGCTGATCGACGGCCTGCGTCGCGACCTGCGCGGCACCGGTCGAGAAGGGCACGAGCTGCTGGATGCTCTGCACGCGGCTGGCGTACGACACCTGGTAGCGGTCGACGACCTCCGACCAGGCGGTGTCCATCGCCGCCGCGTCGAGGGCGGACCCGTCGGTGCGATACGCCTGGACGTACAGGGTGGCCGGCCGGCCGCTCGAGCGCTCGCTGAGCTCTTGGTTGGCCTGCTGCACGATGGCGCCGAGGGCGACCACCGTGGTGAGCGAGCAGACGGCGACGGCGACGCCGATGAGCGACAGCAGCACGCGCGTGCGGTGGACCCGCACCTCTTGCCAGGCTTCGAGCAGGGCGCCCACGAGGGCGGTCAGCGCGCGCATCAGGCGTCTTCCTGCTCGGACGCGTCACCGGATGCCGTGGCGACGGGCGGGGCGGAGGGCTCGACGCGGAGGGGCGCATCGGGCGCGAACCCCAGGTCGGCGAGGGCGTCGGAGTCGGTCGGGGCCGCCCCGTCGCCGGCGTGCGCGACCGCAGGGTCGGCGAGGACGAGGGCCGCGGCACCCGCACCGGGCGCCATCTCTTTGCGGTCGCGGCGCGTCAGCGGCTCGAGAGTCGGGTCGTCGACGGGGGTGAGGATGCCGCGATCGAGGCGGAAGTGCCGACGGGCGCGCCGCGCGATCATCGGGTCGTGGGTGATGACGACCTGCGCGGCGCCCGTCCGGGTGGCGACGTCGTCGATGAGTTCCATCACGCTCTGCCCGGTGTCGAGGTCGAGAGCCCCGGTAGGTTCGTCCGCAAGGATGAGGCGCGGCCCGCGCACGAGCGAGCGTGCGATCGCGACGCGCTGCTGTTCTCCGCCCGACAGGCGGTCGGGCATGCTGTTGAGCCGGTGCTCGAGCCCGACGAGCTCGAGCATCTCGGCGGCGATCCTCTTGCGACGCCAGAACGTGCGGCCGGTCGAGTACAGCAGCGGCATGGTCACGTTTTCGAGCGCCGTGCGGCCGGGCAGCAGGTTGAACTGCTGGAAGACGAAGCCGATCGCGGCCCCGCGCAGTCGGTCGCGTCGCGCCGCCGATAGAGCGCGGACGGGCTTGTCGTCGAAGGTGATCTCACCGCTGGTGGGCTGGTCGAGCAGACCGAGCAGGTTCAGGAGCGTCGACTTGCCCGACCCGGAGCGACCGACGATCGACACGTGGTCGCCGGGCTCGATGGTCAGATCGACGCCCGACAGGATCGTCAGGGCGGGCTGATCCTGCGGGATCACCGTGCGGGTGACCTCGCGCAGCGCGAGCAGGCTCATCCGGCCGGCGCCGGTTCGCAGAACATCGAGCCGTCGGGGTAGGTGGTACACCCCTCGTTCCCGGCGGCGAGGGCACCGGGCGCGAACTCGAGGATCTCCTCGCCCTCGGCGAGACCCTGGGTGATCTGCACCTGGGTGCCGTCGGTGAGTCCGAGGGCGACGGCGCGTTCTTCGGTGCTGCCATCGGCGGCGCTCACCCAGACCGTGCCGCTCTGCGCCGCACCCCGCACGGCGGTCGTGGGCACCAGCAGCACGTTCTCGGCGCGGCCGCCCGCGATGGTCATCTCGGCCGCGAGCCCCGAGAACACCGTCACCTCGCCCGGAACCCCGCAGGTCGCGGTCGTCGAGGCGCCCGAGGCGCCCGTGCCGGCCGCCGCGCCCTCGGTCCCCGACGTCGAGGACTCGCCGCCGCCGCTGCCGGCGAGCGGGGTCGTGATGCGCAGGTTGCCGCACGTGAAGGCGGCGGGCCCCCCGGTGATCGTGACGGTGGCCTCGGTGGGACGGTTGAGCAGCCGGTACTGCTGGGCGGGCTCCAGGGTGCCCGACACCGAGTAGCTCGGCGGCGCGACGTTGCCCGCGACCGCGCCGATCGTCACTTCTTGGCCCGAGATGACGCTGAGGGCGCTGAGGGTGCCGCCGGCGGGCGCCGTGACGTTCTCCCACCGGAAGATGGCCGGCTTGGGCTTGCCCTCGGCGTCCACGCTGTCGGCGGGGTCGCGCTCGATCGGCACCTTGACGTCGAAGACGACGTCTCCGGCGTTGACCTGCGCCCCCTGGGCGATGAAGATCTTGTTCACCGTGCCGGCGGCGGTGGACTTCAGCGGCACGGCCGCGTCGGCCGAGACCGTCGCCTTCATGACGACGTCGTTGGTGATCGTGCCGAGGGCGGCCACCACGCGGGGCTCGACGATCGCGCCGGTCGGTTCGGCCGGGGCCGCGTCGGCGGGCCGATCCGGGAAGAACGCCAGCTTCACGAGGGCGACCGCGAGGATCGCCACGAGAATGATGCGCAGAATCGGAAAGACCCACGTGCGTGCGATCCCCATGAAACCCCCCGGATGTCGGAACCGTCGTCGACGACGCGATTTCTCTCACCCTAGGGGTGCGTCCGTTTCGTCGATGTATGGCCCCGACGGGGTGAACGACGGATGCCACGACCCCGGCCGTGCACGGACGGCGGGGTCGTGGCATCCGGTGTCGCGAGGGGATTACTCCTTCGGCGGCGAGACCACGCGGGGCTTCGACGGGTCGAGGGGAGCGCCCGTCGCCAGGCGCGAATGACGGCGCGAGTACGCGAAGTAGATCGCGAACCCGATGGCCAGCCAGATGAGGAAGCGCAGCCAGGTCTCGACCGAGAGGTTGAGCATGAGGTACGTGCAGATGAGCGCCGAGAGGATCGGGAGCACCGGGTTGAACGGCACGCGGAAGCCGCGCTTGAGGTCGGGACGGTTGCGGCGCAGCACGATGACGCCGACCGACACGAGCACGAACGCCGACAGGGTGCCTATGTTCACCATCTCTTCGAGGACGCCGATGGGAGTGAACCCGGCGACCACCGCGACGATGGCCGTGACGATGACGGAAATCACCCACGGCGTACGGAAGCGGGGGTGAACCTTCGCCAGTTTGCCGGGCAGCAGGCGGTCGCGCGACATCGCGAAGATGATGCGGGTCGCGCCGATCATCAGCGTCAGCACCACGGTGGTGAGGCCCGCGACGGCTCCCGCAGCGATCACGGTGGCCATCCACGTCTGTCCGTGGAACGCGAAGGCGTTGGCCAGGGCCGCTGCCGGGTTGAGCTGGTCGTAGGGCACCATGCCGGTGACGACGATCGCGACGGCGCAGTAGAGAATCGTGCAGATCACGAGCGACGCGATGATGCCGATCGGCAGGTCGCGCTGGGGCCGCTTGGTCTCTTCGGCGGTGGTGGCGACGACGTCGAAGCCGATGTAGGCGAAGAACACCAGGGCCGCACCCGCCAAGATGCCGCCGACGCCGAACGTGGCGGGCTCCAGACCCGACAGGAACTGCAGCAGCGGCTGCGTGAGGCCCGACGCCGACTCGGTCGGGACCGATTCCGGGACGAAGGGGCTGTAGTTGGCGGGGTTGATGAACATGATGCCCGCGATGATCACGAACAGCACGATGAACAGCTTGACCGCGACCAGCACCATGTTGACGCGGAGCGACTCCTTGATGCCGAGGGTCATCAGGCCGCCCAAGACGATGACGAGCAGGATCGCGGGCAGGTCGACGACACCGCCGTACGAGAGCTCCGCCGGCAGCGTGATGCCGATCTGCTGCAGGAAGGTGCCGAGGTAGGCGCTCCAGCCCTGCGCGACGACGCTCGCTCCGAGGAACATCTCGAGGATGAGGTCCCAGCCGATGATCCAGGCGAACAGCTCGCCCAGCGAGGCGTACGAGAAGGTGTAGGCCGATCCCGACACCGGCACCGTCGAGGCGAACTCGGCGTAGCACATGGCCGCCAGGCCGCAGGCGATCGCGGCGACGATGAAGCTGATGACCACGGCGGGGCCGGCGACGTCGTGCGCGACGCGACCGGTGAGGGTGAAGATGCCGGCACCGATCACGACGCCCACGCCGAACACGGTGAGGTCGACCGCGGTCAGGGATTTCTTCAGCCGGAACTCGGGCTCGTCGGTATCGGCGATGGACTGCTCCACCGATTTCGTACGGAAAAGGCTCACGCGGTGCTTCCTCTGTCTCGGGTGGTGCTCGGGGAGCGAACACCACCCACGGAGAGTAGTACCGTCTTCGCCGTTGCGCCTAGCGTCCCCGCGGGAACGCCGGAGGGTGTAGCACGTCGCGCGCGCGGTGAGGAATACAGGGAATGCGGGTGTAAAGTTTTTCGTATTATGGCTCTCAAGCACATCACGCACCTCGTCGACGATCTCGACGGTTCCGTCCTCGAAGAAGGACAGGGAAAGCAGATCACTTTCTCTCTCGAAGGTCGTACGTACGAAATCGACCTCTCCGACCGCAATGCCGACAAGTTCTATTCGGCGATCGCTCCTTTCGTCGACGCCGCGCGTTCGGCATCGCGAGGCGCGTCGACCACGCGTCGCACGCGTCCGGCCCGCCGCGCGAACGACGTCGATCTCGGTGCCGTTCGTGAATGGGCGCGCGCGAACGGACACACCGTGAGCGACCGCGGCCGTGTTCCCGCGACGGTTCTCGACGCCTACACGGAAGCCCATTCCTGAATTGACATCGGCCGAATCCGCCTCGAGGACGGCGCCGATCGCGTCGACGTCGGTCACGCAATTCGCCGTTCTCGATGCGCTTCTGGGCGGCGTCTATTCGTCGGGCATCGCCGTTCCCGACGTGCGCCTTCTCGGCGACACCGGGATCGGCTGCTGCGAAGGCCTCGGCGGTGAGGTCGTCGTTCTCGACGGACAGCTCTTCGAGTGCACGACCGACGGCCCGCCCCGGCTGATGGACGACAGTGAGGTGCTGCCGTTCGTCGATGTCTGCACCCTGGCGGACGCGGCGACCGCGGAGGTCGAGGGCCTCGATCTCGACGGGATCGGCGACGCGGTCGACGCACGGCTCGCGAGCCGCAATCTGTTCCACGTCGTTCGCCTCGACGGAGTCGTCTCCCGCGTGAAGACGCGCGTCACGCGGCGGCAGGAGGCGCCCTTCCGGCCGCTCGCCGAGGTGGCGGCGGAGCAGATCGAGACCGTGACCGTCGACCGCGCCGGCTCGCTTGTGGGCTTCTGGATGCCCCGCATCTATCAGGGCATCACGGTGGCGGGTCTGCACCTGCATTTCCTCAGCGACGACCGGCTCGTCGGCGGCCACGTTCTCGAGGTTCAGCTGGATTCGGCCCGTCTGCGCGTGGCCGCGTTCGCCCGATTCACGTTGCAGTTGCCGCAGGATGCGCAATTCCTCGGTACCGAGCTGACGCACGACGACGACCATCGCATCGTGGCCGTCGAGGGTGGTCCGCTCACTTCATCGACCCGATGAAAGCGGATGATTCGGCGGGTGAATCTGCAATAGCAGACACCGGATCACCCGGGAATCCCGACTTAGGATGACGGCATGGCTAAAAAGCAGATCACCCAGTTGATCGACGATCTCGACGGCACGGTTCTCGACGACGGGGACACGGTTCGTTTCTCCCTCGACGGCCGGGCTTACGAACTCGACCTTTCCGCTGAAAACGCACAGACCCTCCGTGACGCTTTTGCGCCTTTCATCGCCGCGGGTCGTTCCGTCGGGTCGCCGTCGCCGAGTGGCCGCCGTGTTACCCGCGGACGGGCGACATCGTCACGGGATCTCGTCGACGTGCGCACCTGGGCCGCAAAGAACGGCCACGACATCAATGCGCGCGGGCGCATCTCGACGACAATTCTCGAGGCCTACGACGCCGCGCACTGACCTTTTCCGAAAAGAATCCGGATGCCGCGAGACCGCGGCATCCGGATTCTTTTTTCGTTCACACGGGGGTGACGGCGCCCGCTCCGACGGAAAGTCGTTCGGCGGCCAGACCCTCGGCGGCGGCCAGAGGGGTCACCCCGCGGGCCTCGGCCTCATCGAAGACGCGGCGGAGGGTGTCGCCGATGCCGGCGACGCGCCCCATGATCTCGTCGAGGGTGCCGCGTCGCTTGGCCACGAGGTCGAGGTAGATCACGCCGCCCGCGTTCACGACGAAGTCGGGGGCGTAGAGGATCCCGCGGCGGGACAACCGCTCCGCCCCCGCACGCTCGGCCAGGGGGTTGTTCGCCGGACCGCACACCGCGCGCGCGTCGAGCGCGTCGATGACGTCGTCGGTGAGCACTCCACCGATGCCGGCCGGCACGAACACGTCGGCCGGAACCAGGTGCGCCTCGCCCGGCTCGACCCAGGCGGCACCGAGCTCGGCTGCCCGGGCGCGTTTGGCGGGATCGACGTCGGTGACGGTCAGGGCGGCGTGCTCCGACGCCAGGCGTTGGGCCAGTCGGCCGCCGACCTGGCCGAGGCCGGCGATCGTGATGCGGCGTCCCGCGACGTCGCCGGTGCCCACCGCACGCTCCAGGGCGGCGATGAGCGAGGCGTAGACGCCCGAGCTCGTGGGGCCGGCGGGTTCGCCGGAGCCTCCGACGGAGTCGGGGAGACCCACCACGTGCGCGGTGCGCTCGCTGACGGTGAGCATGTCTTCGGTCGTGGATCCCACGTCTTCGGCGGTGCGGTACAGCCCGTCGAGGCTCTCGACGGCGTCACCCAGGTCGAGGAAGGCGGCACGGCGCCGGTCGGTGTCGAGCACCGTCCCCTCGGGAAGGCCGATCACCGACTTACCCCCGCCGGCGTCGAGACCGGCGGCCGCGTTCTTCAGCGTCATGGCGGCGGACAGGCGCAGCGCGTCGCCGACCGCGTCGGTCCACGACGGGTAGGTCCACAGTCGCGCGCCGCCGAGAGCGGAGCCGAGAACCGAGGAGTGGAGGGCGACGGCGACGAGCAGACCGCTGCGCCGCCCCGTGATCACCTCCACGCGTTCGTGCGTGAAATCGGGCAGGGGGAGGGCGTGGGTCATCGCGTTCCTTGTCGTCGACCGCCTTGTGGGCGGTACTCAGCGGGTGCCGCGGCGTTGCGGCATCCACCCTCCATTGTGACCCGGGCCCGCGGCGTGCGCGAGTGCGGCCTGCGCGAGTGCGTCGCGCAGCGGATGCCGAGAGCCCACGATCGGCGCGAGAGCACCCGCGAGGAGGTGCGACCTCGCGCGGACCGTGTGCTCTCGCGAGGGAGCGAGGGGGAACACCTAGGCTGACGCCATGAATCACGCCCTTCCCGCTCGCAGCCGTCTCGTCGCCGCCTCACTCGAGGCCGCGGGCATCGAGGGGGCGATCATCGTGCTTCCGGATGCCGCTTCCACGGCCGCGCTCGCGGCGGCCGCGCTCGACATCGAGGTGGGGGCGATCGCCAACAGCCTCGTGTTCTGGAGCGACGACGAGCCGCTGCTGGTGATGACGAGCGGCGCGCACCGCGTGGACACGACGGCGCTGGCGGAGCGGCTCGGGCGCGGGAGCATCCGCCGGGCGACGCCCGATCAGGTGCTCGCGGCCACGGGGCAGCCCATCGGGGGCGTCGCCCCCACCGGGCACCCGGCCCCGCTGACGACGATCGTCGATGAGGCGCTCGTGGAGTTCGCCGAGATCTGGGCGGCGGGCGGCACCCCGCACACGGTGTTCCCCCTGACGTTCGACGAGCTGGTTGGACTCACCGGCGGCACGGTGACGCGGGTCGCCTGAGAGCGTCGGGTCGCGCGACGTGTCGAAAGGCCGGACGACGGCGGTCGGGGGAGGCCGCCGCCGCCCGGCGGCTAGGCTCCGGGCGAGGTCGTGAGCGCGGCCAGGCACACCACCGCGGCGGCGGCCGACCAGGCCTGGGGGCGGCACGCCGCGGGGTACGGCGTCGGCGCCGACGAATGGGTGCGCGGGTCGCCGGAGTGCAGCTCGGGCACGCGGTAGGCGAAGCCCTCGGCCGCGTCGAGCAGCCCCTCGACGACCGCCCGCGCGTCGGCGCGGAGCCCGGCGCGCAGCATGCCGTGGGCGGCGATCGCGGTGTCGTGCACCCACACGCTGCCCCCGTGGTACGACAGCGGCCAGTAGCCCGCGGCCGCGGTCGACATCGTGCGGACGCCGTACCCGCTCGACAGGCTCTCGCCGCGGAGCAGCCCCGCGACGTGCGCCTCATCGTCGGGTGAGAGGATGCCGGTCCCCAGCAGATGCCCGATGTTGCTGGTGAGGGTGTCGACGGGCTTCTTGTCGCGGTCGAGCGCGACGGCGGGGTACCGGCCCTCGGGAGTCTCGACCCAGTAGCTCTCGGCGAACCGCGCCTTCAGATCGGCCGCCCATCCGCGCCAGAACGCCGCCTCGCTGGCATCCGACTCGCTCCCGAGCGTGTCGAGCAGGTCGGCACCGGCGAGAGCCGCCTCGTAGGCATAGGCCTGCACCTCGCAGAGCGCGATCGGCCCCTCGGCGAGTCGCCCGTCGCGCCACTGGATCGAGTCGCCGGAGTCCTTCCACCCCTGGTTCGACAGGCCCGTGCCCAGGCGGTCGATGTAGTCGAGGAAGCCGTCGCCGTCGCTGTCGCCGCTGTCGCGGATCCAGCCGAGCGCGGCGCGCAGCGTGGGGAGCAGCTCCCGCACCTCGGCGTCGGGCATGCCGGCGCGCCAGGTGTCGGCGAGAAGGCAGATCCACAGGGGCGTGGAGTCGACGCTGCCGTAGTACTTCGGCGGCAGCACGATGCCCTCGCCGGGCATCTCGAGCGCCGAGGCGCGCAGCTCGTGCAGGATCTTGCCCGGCTCCTGCGCGGTCGACGCGTCGTCGTCGGCGCCCTGCAGCCGCGCGAGCACGCGCAGCGTGGACTCCGCGATCGCTCGGTCCAGCGGCAGCGTCAGACGCGCGGCCCAGATCGAGTCGCGGCCGAAGAGCGTGAAGAACCACGGCGCTCCGGCGGCGAAGAACTCGTCGTCGGGGTGCTCGGGCAGCACGAGCCGCAGGGCGTCGAGATCGTCGAGCGCGGTGTGCAGCCACCGACCGAGCCGCGGGTCGGTGGTCGTCTGCGCGACGGCGCCGGCGTTCCACCGCGCGGGCGCCGCGGCGGAGCCGACGACGAGGGTGTCGTCGCGCAGGGTGAGGGTCCACGCGACCTCGACCGATCCGAGAGCGGGGATCTCGACGTCCCAGCGGGCGGTGAGCTCGCCGGCCCCGGATGCCACACGTGCCCCCGGCGCGATCAGCTCGAGTCCCTGCGGGCCGGCGTCGACGATCGCCCGATCGCCGGCGAGCTCGATGCCGGCGGGACGCGGGTGCGCGTGCCCCGACTTCACCTCGTGCAGTTGCGCGAACTCGGGACGGAGTGCGAGGTGCAGGGTCGTCACGACGGGGTGATCGACGCGCGAGCGCAGGGTCCAGGTTTCGCTGAGGTGCCCGTCGGACACCCGGCGATCGCGCAGCAGTCGCACCTTGGGATCCGGGGTCGCGTCGTCGAGCGCGCGCAGCAGACCGCCGAACACGATGCGCGATGCGCCGTCGGGAGCCGTCGAGATCCACTCGACGGGGGAGTCGTCGCAGCTCGCGGTCAGCGACCGCACGTGCCGCACATCGCCGTGGTAGACCCCGTGCACGGCGGCGGAGCCCATGTCGCCGGTCGAATCGGACCACACCTGCGTGGGAGCGCGGAGCGCGATGACGGCGTCGTTCAACAGGGGCTGCACAGGAGTCGGGGTGGCCGTCGTCCCGGACACGCGCGAGGCGGGCGAGGTGGTGGGGGCGGTGGTCATTCTTTGACGGCTCCTTCACTGGCGTTCATGATGCGGCGCTGGAAGACGAAGAACACCACGGCGACGGGGATCGTCATGATGGCCGCGGCCGCGAGTTTGAGGGGGAACTGGCTGCCCTGGCTGAGCTGACCGCTCGCGAGGGCGGCGACGCCCTTGGTGAGGGTGGTCAGCTCGGGGGACTGGGTCGAGACGACGAAATGGCTCAGCTCGTTCCACGATCCCTGGAACGACAGGATCACGATCGTGATGAGCGCGGGGCGCGCCATGGGCAGCACGACCGACCAGAAGATGCGGAAGGTGCCGGCGCCGTCGACGCGCGCCTGCTCCTCGACGGACGGGGGGATCGACTCGAAGAAGTTCTTCATGATGAACACGCCCGCGGCATCCACGAGGAGCGGGAGGATCATGCCGGCGTACGAGTCGTAGATGCCGAGTTGGTTGATCACGAGGAACTTCGGGATCAGCAGCACCACCGTGGGCACCGCCATGACCCCGACGAGTCCGGCGAACACGAGACCGCGTCCGCGGAACTGCAGGCGGGCGAGCGCGTAGCCGGCGAGGGAGTTGAAGAACACGCGGCCCAGGGTGACGAAGACGGTCACGATGGCGGAGTTGCCGAACCACACGGGGAAGTCGGAGTTCAGGAACAGGCGCTCGTACGCCGCCCACGTGAAGGGCTGCGGTGCGAGCGAGATCGGATCGGCCGCCGCCGCGGCATCCGTCTTGAACGAGGTCGCCACCTGCACCAGGAACGGATAGATGTAGATGACGGCGAGCACGATGAGCAGGACGTAGAGGCCGATCTGCCAGCGCAGGGCCTTGCCCGCCAGGCGGTGCCGGCGGGGACGCCGGGGCCCCTCGATCCGCTGCTCCGCGAGGACGGTGGTCGCGGGGGATGCCGTGGCGGTCATCGCGTGCCTCCCTTGGTGCCGGTGCGCACCTCGTACTGCCGGATGCGGCGCCGCGAGACGGGACGGTCGCGCAGCACGAAGCGCTGCAGGATCGTCAGCGCGACGATGATGACGAACAGCACGAAGGCGATCGCGGCTCCCTGGCCCCACTGCTGCGACAGGAAGGCCGACGAGTAGCTGAGGTACGCGGGCGTCAGCGTCGTCTTGCCCGGGCCTCCCTGCGTGCCGGTGTAGATCTGGTCGAACACCTGCCACGTGCCGATGAGGCCCAGGGTCAGCACTGTGAACAGCACGGGCTTGAGCTGGGGGAGGGTGACGCGCCAGAACCGCTGCCATCCGGTCGCGCCGTCCATCATGGCGGCCTCCTGCACGTCGCCGCCGATGTTCTGCAGACCCGCGATGAACAGGAGCATGAAGGTTCCCGAGGTCGTGAACACGGCCATGACGATGAACGCCGACATCGCCACCGAGGGACCCGCGAGCCAGTCCCACCACGACACCCCGAGCAGGGTGTTGCCGGTGAGGAAGGCGGGACCACTCGTGATGCCGACGGCGCCGAGGAGGTTGTGCACGACACCCGACGGGTCGCTGAACCAGTTGGGACCGTTGATGCCGAGCCACGACAGCACCTCGTTGACGGCGCCCGAGGCCGAGAAGAGGAACAGCCACAGCACGGTGATGGCCACCGAGCTCGTGACCGAGGGAAAGTAGAAGGCGGTGCGGAACAGCCCGCGACCGCGCAGGACCGCGCGGTTGACCAGCACGGCGAGGAAGAGCGAGAGCGCGGTCTGCAGGGGCACGACCAGCAGCACGTACCAGCCGTTGTTGCGCAGGGCCGTTCCGAAGTCGCGTTCGGCCAGACCCCCGCCGGTGGTGACGGCGGCGTAGTTGTCGACGCCGACGAAGTTCACGTTCGGCGAGAAGGGGCTGCCGCGCCCGGTCCAGTCCGAGAAGCTCACCCACAGCGCCATCAGCACGGGAACGAGCAGGAAGACGCCGAGGATGATCAGCACGGGGGCGGTGAACAGCCAGCCGGCGGCGGCCTCGCCGCGCCGGATCCCCGAGGAGGGGAACCCGGCGCGGCGGGACGCGGTGGTGAGAGCACTCATGAGGGGTTCGCGTTTCGTGGGCGCGATTACTTGACGATGGCCTCGAGGTTGGACTGCGCCGTCTGCAGCAGCGCCTGCGGGTCGCCGGTCTTCAGCGACTCGAGCTGGGCGTTGAAGTCGGTGATGACGTCGGCCGCGCCCGCCATGTTCGGCGGGAACTGGGCGTACTCGGCGCCGGCGAGGAATGCCGTCAGCGTCGGGTTCGCGCTCGTCCATGCGTCGGCGGCGGACTGGATCGAGGGCATCGGGCCGAAGGCCTGCGAGAACGCCAGCTGCTGGTCGGTGCCGGTGAGGTACTCCACGAGCGAGCGGGCCTGCTCCTGGTTGCCGCCGTCGGCGGCCATGCCCCAGCAGTTGGTGAACTGCAGGGTGCCCTTGCCGCCGGGGCCGGCGGGAAGCTCGGCGACGGTGTAGTTCACGTCGGGGTAGTCGGCCGACATCGCGCCGGTGATCCAGTTGCCCTCGATGACCATCGCGGCCTTCTGGGTGCCGAGCGCCTCGCCGCCCCAGCCCGCGCCCACGTCGGACGCGAAGGCGAAGGTGCCGTCGTTCAGGTGCGTCTTGACGTAGGTCAATGCCTCGACGTTCTCGGGGCTGTCGGCCGTGGCCTGCCCGTCGGTGACGAGGCCGCCGCCCGCTTGCGCCATGAAGGCGCCGACGCGCTGGTACTCGGCGCCGAACGCGAGTCCGACGCGGCCGTCGACCGTGAGGCGCTGGGCGACGGATGCCAGTTCGTCCCACGTCGTGGGGATGTCGGCATCCGTGAGTCCGGCGGCCGACCACAGATCGGCGTTGATGATCAGCGCGAGCGTCGAGAAGTCCTTGGGTGCGCAGTAGAAGGTGCCGTCGACGGTGAAGTTGTCGACCAGCGAGGAGTAGAAGTCGTCTTTGTTCGCCAGGTCGTCGCCGTAGGCCGCGATCGATCCGTTGGCGGCGTAGCCCGCGAGGGCCTCGGGCGCGAGGTAGAAGAGGTCGGGCGGGGAACCGGCGGCGAAGCCCTGCGACAGCTGCTGGGGCAGGTCGTTCGCGGTCTGCACCTCGGCCTCGACGCCGGACTGCTCGCTCCAGGCGGCGACCGCGTCGGTGACGGCCTTCGTCTCGGCGTCGCCCGAGGAGCCGATGAGCAGGCTGAGCTTTCCGCTGCCGGACGCCTGGTTCTCGCCGGGGGTGTCGGAAAAGCCCGAGCCGCAGGCAGTCAGCGCGAGGGCGCCGGTGGCCAGCAGAGCGCCGGCGCCGAGCCAGGTGCGCGCGCGGCGGATGGGAGTGTGCCGTGTCATGTGTCTCTCTCCTTCGATGAGGCATGCGACCCCTCCGCGGTGCTCGGAGGGCCAGAGTTTGAACGTTCAAACTGTGGTGCGACTACGGTAAGGAGGGGGAGCGGCGTCTGTCAAGCGGTTGTCGCGCGGCTTAGGCTGACGGTCTGGACGGCGTCGGTCCGCCCGAATCGACGAGCGAGGGGGTCGCATGGCGAAGGCGCCCACCGTCGACGACGTCGCCCGTGTCGCGGGCGTCTCGCGCCAGACCGTCTCGAACGTCGTGAACACCCCCGACATCGTGCGCGAGTCGACGCGGCTGCGCGTCGAGGCCGCGATTGCCGAGCTCGGCTACCGGCCGCACGCCGCGGCCCGGCGTCTGCGCACGCGCCGCAGCTCGACCATCGGCATCCACCTCGATCCCTATGCCGGGGGGATCTCGGGCGTCGTGCTCGACCGTTTCGTGCACGCCCTCACCGAACGGGCGGGAGAGCGCGACATGCGCGTCCTGCTCTACGCCGCGCGCACCCCGGAAGAAGAGATCGCGCGCCTCGGCGACCTGCTCGAAGGTGGCGAGGTCGACGCCGTCGTGGTGACCGGAACGTTCCACGGCGACCCCCGCACCGGGTGGCTGACGGCGCGGAACCTCCCCTTCGTCTCGTTCGGTCGCCCCTGGGGAGAAGACGACGTCGAAGCCCCCGCGCACCTGTGGGTCGACGTCGACGGCGCGGCGGGCACCCGCGCCGCCACGCGACACGCCCTGCAGCACGGAGCGGGACCGGTGGCGTTCCTCGGCTGGCCCCGCGGGTCGGGCACCGGCGACGAACGCGAGCGAGGCTGGCGCGAGGCCGTCGCCGACGCCGGGCGCCAGCCGGTGCGGTGGACGGTCGAAGAGAACGTCGCCGCAGCCCGCGACGCCGTCGCCGCGGGACTGGCGGACACCCCCGGCATCGGCGCGATCGTCTGCGCGAGCGACTCCCTGGCGATCGGCGCCCATCTCGCCGCCAGCGTCGCCGGGCGCGACGACATCGTCATCGTCGGCTTCGACAACACCCCGGCGGTCGAGGCTCTCGGGCTGTCGAGCGTCGAGCAGCTCCCCGAGCGGGTGGCATCCGGAGCCCTCGACCTGCTCATGGGCGAGAACGGCACCATCGTCGCCCCCCGCGCGGCCGTCGCCGGCGCCGCGCACGTGCTGGTGGAGCCGCGGCTCGTCGTGCGCTGAGACGCGGGGCGGGTTGCGCGGCGCGGGTGCCCGGGCTGCGGTGGTGCGGGCGCGTCCGCGGCGGCGCGGCGGTGCGGCGGTGCGGCGGCCCGGCTCGCGGCGTGGCGCGGACGCCTGGCTCGTTGAGTGTCCGAGGCACGCCGTCCGGGAGGGGCGGGGTGCGGCGTGTCTTGGACACTCGGGAGGGTTTGTGGCGGGCGGGGCGGCGGGCGGGGCGCGCTTCGGCGGACTGTGGCATGACGGGCGCGGACGCCCGGCCCGCGGTGGCGCGGACGCCGAGACCGTTGAGTGTCCGAGACACGCCGTCCGGGAGGGGCGGGGTGCGGCGTGTCTTGGACACTCGACGGGGTGTGCGTCGGCCGGGCGGGCGGGACGGCGCGCGGCGGCGTGCCTCGCTTCGCCCGCGCTGCGGCGCGACCGCTGCGGACACGAGTCCGTTGAGTGTCCGAGACACGCCGCCCGGGAGGGGCGGGGCGCAGCGTGTCTTGGACACTCACCGGGGGTTTGCGTCGTGCGGGGCGGGGCGGCGGGCGGGGACTGAGCTCGCGCGGGCCGGACTCGCGCGGGCCGGGCCGGGAGGCGGGGCGACGAGCCTCAGCCGGGGCGGCCGATCCGGCGGGCCAGCTCCGCGGCCGTCGCCGAAGCCGCCTCGGCGAGGGCGGCGGCGTCGCGCTCCGCGCCCTCGGCCGGCCAGGTGAGAGCCACGGCAGCGGCGGGCCACCCGGTGTGATCCCGCACGGCCGCGGCCACCGAACGGAACCCGGGGGTGACCTCGCCGTCTTCGCTCGCGAACCCGGCGGCGCGCACGTCGCGCAGCATCTCGCGCAGCGCGCGCGGGGTCGCGGGACCGAGACCGTGTCGCTGCGTGAGGGCCGTGGCATCCGGGAACGACGCCCTCACCTGCTCGCGCGGGAGGGCTGCGAGCATCGCGCGTCCCGTCGCGGTGAGGTGCGCGGGCAGGCGCACCCCGACGTCGGTCACCAGCGCGGGGCGGCGCGGGGCGCGCTCCTCGACGATGTACAGCACGTCGCGCCCGGTGAGCACGGCCAGGTGCGCGCTCTCGCCGACGCGGTCCGACAGGGCGGCGAGCAGCGGGCGCCCGAGGCGGGCGAGCGGCTGCTGCCGGGTGTAGCCGCCGCCGAGTTCGAAGGCCGCGGTGCCGAGCCCCCAGCGCCGGTCGCCGGGCAGGTGCACGACGTACCCGTGCTGCTCGAGGGTGGCGAGCAGGTGGTACATGCTCGATCGGGGGATGCCGAGCGTCGTCGCGATCGTCTGCGCGGCGACCGGCCCGGGCTGGCGCGCGAGCAGTGAGAGGATCCGCAGCGTCTGGTCGGCGGCGGGAACCTGCGGGGCAGGAATGTCTGGCATGACAGACACACGATGCCAGATCCCCGCCACACGGGGCCCTCGCCGCGATGGAATCAGGGCATGAACTCGAGCGTCACCGTCGGATCCACCCCCCTCGCCCCCCGCGACGTCGTCGCCGTCGCCCGTCACGACGCCCGCGTCGAGGTGGCCGCCGAGGCGCTGCGCCGGGTCGCCGACAGCCGCTCACTCATCGAGGCGCTCGCCGACGACCCGCAGCCGCACTACGGCATCTCGACGGGCTTCGGCGCCCTTGCGACGACGTTCATCGCCGAGGACCGGCGCGCCCAGCTGCAGGCCAGCCTCATCCGCTCGCACGCCGCCGGCACCGGCGCCGAGGTCGAGCGCGAGGTCGTGCGCGCCCTGATGCTGCTGCGCCTGCAGACCCTCGCGACAGGGCGCACGGGCGTGCGTCCCGCCGTGGTCGAGACGTACGCGGCGCTGCTGACCGCCGGCATCACCCCGGTGGTGCGCGAGTACGGCTCGCTCGGCTGCTCGGGAGACCTGGCCCCGCTGTCGCACGTGGCGCTCGCGGTCATGGGCGAGGGCGAGGTGCGCGACGGCGAAGGACGCGCCACGACGGCCGCCGAGGCGCTCGCCGCTGCCGGCATCGCCCCGCTCGCCCTGCGCGAGAAAGAGGGGCTCGCCCTCATCAACGGCACCGACGGCATGCTGGGCATGCTGCTGCTCGCCCTGCACGACATCGACATGCTGTTGACGACCGCCGACGTGTCGGCCGCGATCTCGATCGAGTCGCAGTTGGGCACCGACGCCGTCTTCGCCGCCGACCTGATGGCTCTTCGTCCCCAGCTCGGTCAGGCCGCGTCGGCGGCGAACCTGCGGGCGTTCCTCGCCGGCTCGCCGATCGTCGCGAGCCACCGGGGCCCGCAGTGCACGCGCGTGCAGGACGCCTACTCGCTGCGCTGCGCGCCCCAGGTGCACGGCGCAGCCCGCGACACGGTGGCGCACGCGGCGGCCGTCGCTGACCGCGAGCTGCTCTCGGCCGTCGACAACCCGGTCGTCACCGTCGATGGGCGCGTCGAGTCGAACGGCAACTTCCACGGCGCCCCGGTGGCCTACGTGCTGGACTTCCTCGCCATCGCGGTCGCCGACGTGGCATCCATGTCGGAGCGACGCACCGACCGCGCGCTCGACGTGGCCCGCAGCAACGGTCTGCCGCCGTTCCTCGCCGACGAGGTGGGCGTCGACAGCGGCCTGATGATCGCGCAGTACGCCGCCGCGGGCATCGTCTCGGAGCTCAAGCGCCTGGCCGTGCCGGCGTCGGTCGATTCGATCCCCTCGAGCGCGATGCAGGAGGACCACGTGTCGATGGGCTGGGCCGGTGCCCGCAAGCTCCGTCGCGCCGTCGACGGGCTCGCCCGTGTGCTCGCCATCGAGGTGATGACCGGATGCCGTGCCCTCGACCTCCGCGCCCCGCTCGCCCCCGCGGTCGCCACCGGCGCCGTGCGCGACCTCGTGCGCACGCGGGTCGCGGGCCCCGGACCCGACCGATTCGTCTCTCCCGAGATCGAGGCCGTCACCGACCTCGTCCTCTCGGGTGCCGTTGCGGAGGCCGCCCTCGCGCGGATCGAATCAGGTCGCGCCTGACCGATACGACGGCAGGTGCCCCGCGCGAAGGGCGGGTGGGTACGCGGGTGCGGCCGACCGCGGCTCTCAGGGCGTCAGCAGCTCGAACTCGTCGGGCGGGGTGGCATCCACGTCGTCCCAAGTTCCTTCGTGCCAGGTGAACACGGCCACGGCGCACGTGACCATGCGCTCGTCGCGATCAGCCAGGCGCGACACCAGCGCGCTCATGCCCGGGTCGTGGGCGACCACCATGACCTCGTCGACGCCGGCGGCGCGGGCGGCGGCCAGCAGATGGTCGGGGTCGGCGAGGTACAGGTCGGCCTGCTCGACGACGTCGACCTCGAACGCCCGGCCGAAGGCCTCGGCGGTCTGGCGGGCGCGCAGTGCCGTGCTCGACAGCAGCACCTCGGGGCGCACGCCCTGACGCACCACGCGGCGCGCCATGACCGGCGCATCTCGGCGTCCCCGGTCGTCGAGCGGGCGGTCATGATCGTCGAGGCCCTCGTCGGCCCAGTCCGATTTTGCGTGTCGCGCGAGGATGAGTTGGATCATCGTCTTTCCGCCAATCCGGGCAGGAGTTCGAGCGTGCACAGCGCGGGAAGCCGCACGGTGCGGGCGTGGTCGGTGTCGGCGCTGGCGGCACCGGGGTGTGAGGCGGGGGAGGGTCGTCGCCCCGCGGTGCGGCCGGCGCGCACGGACACGTCGCCGGCGCGCGGCCGGAGCGGACCCAGGGACAGAGCGCTCATGCGGCCACGTACACCCATGCTCGGATGCCGCTCGCCAGGGTGACCGAGGCACGGCGGTACAGCGACACCTCGTACTCGTCGGCCGCGTCGAGCTCCTCGGCGGTCAACGTCAGGACGCGACCGAACACGCGATCGTGCGCGTCGCCCGTGTGCCGCAGGATCGGGTGCTTGTCGAGGCCCGAGACCTGCGCGACGCGCTCGTCGTCGATGTCGGTCCACTCGAGGCGGTATCCGGGAAGCGCGTCTGCGTCGCCGCCGACGAGGCGGCCGAACGTGTCGAGCTGTACGTCGGGCAGCTGCAGCGTGCCGTAGGTGAAGAGGACCTCGAGCCCCGAACCGTCGCTCACGCGCCCCAGGCTACCCACCCGGTGACCCCGACGGGCGGTGCGACGCGATCGCCGTCACGGCACGGTCGTCGGAGCTGTGCGCCGCGCCGCCGGAGGACGGCCGTCGCGGCCCCGCTCCCGGACCTTCGCGCCGGGCCGCCTCGAGTCGACGGCCCTCTCCGCCCCGCGGCCGGAGCCTCACGCCGGGCTGCCGGGAGACAACACGAGACACTCACGAGCCCCATGCGAGGTGGGCGATCGTGAAGATCGCGAGGCCCGCGAGGGCGCCGACGATCGTGCCGTTCAAGCGGATGTACTGCAGGTCGCGACCGACCATGAGCTCGATCTTCTCGGTCGTCTCTTCGGCGTCCCACCGTTCGACGGTGTCGGTGATGATCGAGGCGATGTCGTGGCGGTAGCGCCCGACGACGAACACGGCGGCGTCGGTCACCCACCCGTCCACCCGCTTCTGCAGGGTCTCGTCGTGCTGCAGGCGGCTCCCGACCTCGGCGAGGGCGGCCGAGGCCCGGCGGCGCAGGGCGCTCTCGGGGTCGGCGAGGGCGCGCAGCAGTCCGCTCTTCGCGGTGTTCCAGGCATCGGCGGCGAGTTGACGCACGCGCGGGCTGTCGAACACCGAGGCCTTGGCCTCTTCGAGGCGCACCATGGTGGCGGGGTCGTGCTGCAGGTTGTCGGCGAGGCGGCGGAGGTAGCCGTCGATCGCCCCGCGAGCCTGGTGCCGCGGGTCGGCGCGCACGGCGTCGACGAATTGCACGGCCTCGCGGTAGACGGTGTCGTCGACGAGTCGCGTGGCCATGCTCGGCACCCACGTCGGCATGCGGCGCGAGACGAGGCCGTCGAAGACCTCGCGGTTGTTGCCGAGCCACACGGCGATGTTGTCGAGAGCGAGGTCGACGGCGCCGTGGTGGGCGCCCGACCCGACGACGCGTTCGAGCCACCCGCCGATCGAGGGGCCCCAGTCGGGCGAGAGCAGGTGCTCGCGGGCGAGGTCTTCGATGAGCGTCTGAACGTCGTCGTCGCTCAGTGCCGTGAGCACGCTGGTCGCGAGCGTCGCGCCCTCGGCGGCGAGGCGGTCGGCGTGCGCGGGCTCGGCGAGCCAGGCTCCCGCGCGGGCGGCGAGCGGCGTGGACTCGAGCTTCGTGCGCACGACGTCGCCCTCGAGGAAGTTGGTCTCGACGAACTCGCCGAGCTGCTTGCCGATCTCGTCCTTGCGTCGGGGGATGATCGCGGTGTGGGGCATGGGAAGGCCCAGCGGATGCCGGAACAGCGCCGTGACGGCGAACCAGTCGGCCAGTGCACCGACCATTCCGCCCTCGGCCGCGGCGCGGACGTACTGCATCCACTCGATTTCGCGCTGCAGCGAGAACGAGATCGCGAAGATGACCGCCATGCCCAGCAGCGCACCGAGGGCGACGCCCTTCATCACGCGTAGCGCGCGGCGGCGTTCCTGGTCGGCCGGGCTGAGCAGGGTCGACGGGGTGCGGGCCATCACGCGGTCACCGGCCCGAGCCAGGCCGAGGCGGCGGTGGAGTGCGCCGATTCGGGATCGGAGGGATGGAACATGCCGGCGAGGACGTCTCGGTAGAGGCGGCTCAGCTCGGTGCGCGAGAAGTACGCCGATCCGCCGGCGACGAGGACCGCATCGTCGACGACCGACTTGGCCATGGTGACGGCGCGGTGCTTGACGCCGGCCAGCAGCGAGAACCACCGGGAGCCGTGGTCGACCACCGCGTCGACGTCGGCGCTCAGGGCGGCGAGCTGCGGGGGCAGCGCCTCGTAGGCGATCGCCATTCCGGCGACGCGTCGACGGATGTCGGGGTCGTTCGCGTACGTCGTGCCCGTCTTCTTCGACCGCTTCGACGTCGCCGCCTCGACCGCGAGGTCGAGCGCGCGCCGGGCGATGCCCGTGTAGACCGATGCGAGCAGGATCTCGAAGACGGCGAAGATGCCGAAGACGAGGGCGTCGGGCTGCGGTCCGGGATCGATGCGCCGCACGACGCGGTCGGCCGATGCGCGGGCGTGGCGCAGGTCGGTGGTGCGGCTCTGCGTTCCGCGCATGCCGAGGGTGTCCCAGTCGTCGCGGGTGACGACGGCCTCGTCACGGTCGAGGAAGGCGAACACCATCTTCGGTGCGTCGGGCGACGTGGTGTCGAGCCCGTGGACGCCCAGATGGGTCCACACCGGCGAGAGCGAGGTGAAGATCTTCGTGCCGGTGAAGGCATACCCACCGTCGCCGTCGGGGACGGCGTCGGTGTCGCTGCCGAAGAGCACCAGGTCGTTGCCGGCCTCGCTGATGCCGAAGGCGAACACCTCGCCCGCGGCGGCCCCGCGCTGGACGAACTCGAGGTCGTCGATCCCACGATCGCGCAGCACCTTCGCCACCCCGGTCCACACCAGGTGCATGTTGATCGCGAGCGCGGTCGCCGGGGCGGCCCCCGCCAGGCGCTGCTGCAGCACCGACGCGTCGGCCAGGGTCAGTCCCGCGCCGCCGAGCTCCGCCGGCACCAGGATGCCGAGATACCCGGCCGCGCGCAGCTCGTCGAGGTCGTCGTGCGGAAAGGTGTTGTCGCGGTCGTGCACCACGGCCCGCTCGCGGATGCGCGCGAGGAGGTCATCGGGCAGGTACTGCGCCGGATCGAACGGGGTCATGGCATCCATTCTGCTCGGGTGCGCCGACATCGCGGGCGGGGTGGCAGCGGGTGCCGAAAGCTGCAGCACGATCCGACGCCGCTCCGGCCGTCGTCACCGGGGCCTGTCACGCCAGCGCGGCGAGAAGGGCGGCGATCGCGGCCTCGGGGCGATCACGGTGAGGTGAGTGCCCCGCCCCCGCGACGATCTCGAGGGTGATGACCGGGTTCTGCAGGACCTCGGCGGCCAGGTCACCGGTGAAGATCGAGTGCACGGCGGGGTCGGCGCCGATGATGCGCGTCGGCAAAGCGAGGGCGGCGGCCTGCGCGCGGACGTCCCAGATGTCGTTCTGCGTGCTCGTCTGCTCGACGGCCCACCGGCTCGCGCGCCGCGTCGCCCGCGCCTTCAGCTCCACGTCGATCGGATGCCAGGTGGGATGCGCCGCGCGCACGGCCTCTTCGCTCGGGTCGGCGAACGACTGCTCCTGACTCGCTCTGACGATCGCGCGGTCGTCGTCGGACAACCGGATCGCGGGGTCGACGAGCACGAGTCGACGCGTCCACGAACGGTCGTTCGCGGCGGCCACCGTGGCGGCCGCCCCGCCGAGGGAATGCCCGACCACCGCGTCCCACGCGCCCCCGCCCGCCGGCACCGTGCCCGACAGGTCGGCGGCGTACGCGTCGATGCGGTAGTCGAGGGTGCGCGGGGCGTCACCGTGTCCGCGCAGATCGACGGCCACGGCGTGCCATCCCGCGTCGGCCAACGCCGAGGCGTACCGCCACATCAGGGCGCCGTCGGAGCCGAGACCGTGCGCGAGCAGCACCCGCGGTCCGCGGGGATCGCCCCACGACAGGCGGGGCAGGGTGACGGGGGAGGTCATGGCATCCATTCTGCTCGTCGCTCGCGCTCGCCGGAGCGCGCGGAGACGCATGGCGTCAGGGGGAATCGATCGCGTCCGCGTGCACGCTTCGGCCCGGCATCGCGCGACGGCCCCCAGAATGGATGCCATGATCTCGACCGAGATGGCCCTGGCCCTGCGCGAGGCGGGATTGGTGTGGCATCCCCGCTCCGGCGACCGTTTCCAGCTCGACGAGCCCGAGTTCGAGGCCGACGTCTTCACAGTCAGCGAGATGACCGTCGAACCCCGCGACTATCCGACCGGGCGCATCCTCGCATTCAACGGCACGACGGAGTGGGCGCTGGACTCCGTCGCCACCGAGGAAGCGCTGTGGCTGCCGTCGGAGTCGCAGCTGCGCGAGCTGCTGAGGGCGACCTTCCGGTCGCTGCGCCGACTGTCGGACACCTACGAGGTCGAGATCTCGGTCGCGGGCGCCTCGCTCGTCTTCGACCACCCCGAGCCGGCCGACGCGTACGCGCTCGCCGTGTTGGAGCTGCTGCGGCGGACGCAGTGACGTCGGCGTAGCGGCGTCTACGCGGGGGTGTGTGGGGCGCGGGCGTTCGCGTGTGGGTGTTTGGGTGCGGGGCTTTCGCGTGCGGGCGGATTGCGTGCGGTCGAGTTGCGCGTGTTCGCGTGCGGGTGAGCTGCGTCCGTGCGTTTGAGTGCAGGCGTTCGCGTGTGGGGCGAGCGGAGGGTGAGGGACGAACGGAGGAGGGGATGCCGGTGTCTCGCCCTCCCTTCGTCCCTGGTCCTCCCTTCGTCCCGCGCCGGAGGCGGAGTTCGCGACGGCCGAGACCTGAGCGGGCCAGAGAGTCGGCGCAGGCAGGGGAGCTCGCGCTGGCCGGGGAGCCCGCGCCGGATGCGTGACCCGCGCGGGCAGGGTGAACGTGCGCCGGTGAGGGCGACGGATGCCGGGGATGCGGCATCCGGGCTCAGGTGATGGTCTCGACAGGCTCGGTGTCGGGGATGGGGCTCGAGTCGCGGTGGCGCAGGTCGGGGAAGCCGCGCACGAACACCGCCGCGACGATGAACCCGGCGACGGCGAACGCGGCCGCGGCGACGTAGGCCCCCTGCGGGCCGATGCCGTCGACGAGGAAGCCGGCGACGGCCGAGCCCGCGGCGGCTCCGATGAGCTGCCCCGTGCTGATCCAGCCGTACGCCTCGGCGGTCTCGCTGAACCGCACGCTCGCCGAGGTCATCGCGAACATCACCGCGAGCGCCGGGGCGATGCCCGCGCCGGCGACGAGGAGCGTCGCGCCGATCCACCACGCGTTGAGCGAGAAGACGGTGAGCGAGAGTCCGAGCGCGACGATCGCGAAGCGACGGGCCATGGCCCAGGGACCGATGGGGATGTGGCCGAACGAGAGCCCGCCCGCGAGGCTGCCGACGGCGAAGACGGCGAGGATGAGTCCCGCCTCGAGGCCGCCGTGGTCGAACGTCGCCACGACACCCGCCTCGACCGCGGCGCAGGCGCCGATGAGCAGGAACCCCGTCGCCGTCGCGAGAACGACCGGCGGCTTGCCGAGCACCCGGCCGAGGCCGCGGCGGCTGCGCGGAATGCGCACGCGTCCGACCTCGGGGCTGAGGATGAACCAAGCACCGCCACCGAGCAGGATGACGACGACGAGCAGCAGACCGGGGACGGTGCCGACCTGGGTCGCCACGAGGGTGATGAGCACGGGCGCGAGCACCCAGATGATCTCTTGCAGGGAGGCGTCGAGCGAATACAGGGGAGTGAGCTGCTTCGACGGGACCATCTTGGGGTAGATGGTGCGCACGGCCGACTGCACCGGCGGAGTCGACAGGCCGGCGACCAGGCCCAGGACCATGTACAGGGGCAGGGGCATCTCGATCAGGGCGAGCGTGGCGATGGCGGCGGCGCACACGAGGAGCGTCACCGAGAGCACCCGGCGCATGCCCCAGATGCCCATCCAGCGGCTCGTGACGGGACCGGCGACGGCCTGCCCGATGCTGGTCGCGGCGAGGACCAGGCCCGCGGCCCCATAGGAGCCGGTGACGTGCTCGATGTGCAGCAGAACGGCGAGGCT
This sequence comes from Microbacterium sp. CFBP 8801, assembly GCF_014839455.1. Taxonomy (NCBI): domain Bacteria; kingdom Bacillati; phylum Actinomycetota; class Actinomycetes; order Micrococcales; family Microbacteriaceae; genus Microbacterium; species Microbacterium sp. CFBP 8801. The sequence goes on from NZ_JACYNU010000004.1 coordinate 163,268, forward strand.
CGTCATGCCGTTGGGGAAACGCGCCGTCAACTGTGCGGCGATGATGCGACCCACGCCGGGGGTCTGGAGGAGTTCGCGGTAGCCGGCCACCGCACAACGCTATCTCCCCCCTCCGACATCGGGGAACGGCGGTGTTCCGACCCCGGGCGACGAGGGGGAAGGGCCCACCGGGGCGACACGCCCGCGACACGCCGGAGAGTGGATCGGCCGACCTGTGCAATGTCGGAACCCCTCGCTAGCGTCCGATCTGTGGACAAGTCGGCGCGCCGCTGTTAACAACCGCGGAATCGCGCCGGTCGAACGGCTTCGGAGAGGAGTGGGATCTGTGGATGAAATCGTGGACAACCTGTGTTGTACATGGGGAGAGGCGGTGGAAAATCACACGGATGTAACTACTACCCCTTGTGGTGACTTCCGATGTCGGTCCCCATATGTAGTATTGAGGTCCCGGCTAGCCCTGCTTGCTCGGACGAAGAATTTTCAGGGGAGAGAGAGACAACATGGCGATCACGGTCTACACCAAGCCGTCCTGCGTCCAGTGCACCGCGACCTACCGTGCGCTCGACTCGAAGGGCATCGAATACAACGTGCTCGACCTGTCAGAAGACCCGTCGGCACTCGAGCAGGTCAAGTCGCTCGGCTACCTGCAGGCCCCCGTCGTCATCACCGACGAGGACCACTGGTCGGGCTTCCGTCCCGACAAGATCGATGAGCTCGCCTCGCGCCTCGCTTGATCCCTCGACAGCCTCGACGACTCCCGTCATGAGCGCTGTCCTGTCGGCGACCGAGGCTCCGCTGCTGGTCTACTTCTCGAGCGTGTCGGGCAACACCGCACGTTTCATCGAGAAGCTCGGCAAGCGGGCCGTGCGCATTCCGATGCGACCGATCGATCCGCCCCTCCACGTCGACGAACCCTTCGTGCTGGTCACCCCCACCTATGGCGGGGGTGCCGGCCGGGGCGTCGAGAAGGGCGCGGTCCCCAAGCAGGTCATCCGCTTCCTCAACGAGGAGCGGAACCGACGCAACATCCGCGGCGTCATCTCCGCGGGGAACACGAACTTCGGCGACGCATTCTGCCTCGCCGGCGACATCATCAGCCGCAAGTGCACCGTGCCGCACCTGTACCGGCTGGAAGTATTCGGCACGCCAGACGACGTCGAGCGCGTCACCCAGGGATTGGAACGATGGTGGAAGCTGAACTGACCGACGTGCACTTCAAGGCGGAATTCAAGACCGAGGCCCGTTTCGAGGGGCTGGACTACCACGCCCTGAACGCGATGCTGAACCTGTACGACGCCGACGGCAACATCCAGTTCGATGCCGACAAGCGGGCGGCGCGGGAGTACTTCCTGCAGCACGTCAACCAGAACACCGTGTTCTTCCACTCGCTCAAGGAGCGCCTCGACTACCTCGTCGAGAAGGAGTACTACGAGCCGACCGTGCTCGCGAAGTACTCGATGGACTTCATCCAGGAGCTCAACGACCGCGCCTACGGCGCCAAGTTCCGTTTCGAGACCTTCCTCGGCGCGTTCAAGTACTACACGAGCTACACGCTCAAGACCTTCGACGGAAAGCGCTACCTCGAGCGCTTCGAGGACCGCGTCGTCATGACCGCCCTCGCCCTCGCCGACGGCGACCCGCGTCTCGCGGTGCAGCTGGTCGACGAGATCATCTCGGGACGCTTCCAGCCCGCCACCCCGACGTTCCTCAACGCCGGCAAGGCGCAGCGCGGCGAACTCGTCTCGTGCTTCCTGCTGCGCATCGAAGACAACATGGAGTCGATCGCCCGCGGCATCAACTCCGCCCTGCAGCTGTCGAAGCGCGGCGGCGGCGTGGCCCTCCTGCTGTCGAACATCCGCGAGTCGGGTGCGCCGATCAAGCAGATCGAGAACCAGTCCTCGGGCATCATCCCCGTGATGAAGCTCCTCGAAGACAGCTTCAGCTACGCCAATCAGCTCGGCGCCCGCCAGGGTGCCGGTGCGGTGTACCTCAACGCCCACCACCCCGACATCCTGCGCTTCCTCGACACCAAGCGTGAGAACGCCGACGAGAAGATCCGCATCAAGACGCTCTCGCTGGGTGTCGTCATCCCCGACATCACGTTCGAGCTCGCCAAGAACGGCGAAGACATGTACCTCTTCTCGCCGTACGACGTCGAGAAGGTCTACGGCAAGCCGTTCGGCGACATCTCGGTCACCGACAAGTACCGCGAGATGGTCGACGACCCGCGCATCAAGAAGACGAAGATCAACGCGCGCGAGTTCTTCCAGACCCTCGCCGAGATCCAGTTCGAGTCGGGCTACCCGTACATCATGTTCGAAGACACGGTGAACAAGGCGAACCCCATCGCCGGCCGCATCAACATGTCGAACCTGTGCTCCGAGATCCTGCAGGTCAACACCCCGACGACGTACAACGAAGACCTCTCGTACGACACCATCGGCAAGGACATCTCCTGCAACCTGGGCTCGATGAACATCGCCCTGGCGATGGACGGCGGCGACCTGGGCCTCACGGTCGAGACCGCGATCCGCGCCCTCACCGCCGTGAGCGTGCAGAGCCACATCGCCTCGGTGCGCTCGATCGAAGACGGCAACGACCGCTCGCACGCCATCGGCCTCGGCCAGATGAACCTGCACGGTTACCTCGCTCGTGAGCACGTGTACTACGGCTCCGAAGAGGGTATCGACTTCACGAACATCTACTTCTACACGGTGCTGTTCCACGCGCTGCGGGCATCGAACCGCCTCGCCATCGAGCGTGGCGCGGCCTTCGACGGCTTCGAGAACTCGACGTACGCGTCGGGGGAGTTCTTCGACAAGTACACCGACCAGGTGTGGGTGCCGCAGACGGCGAAGGCGACCGAGCTGTTCGCGGGCGTGCAGATCCCCACGCAGGACGACTGGCGTGAGCTGAAGGCCTCGGTGCAGGCCCACGGCATCTACAACCAGAACCTGCAGGCCGTGCCGCCGACCGGGTCGATCTCGTACATCAACAACTCCACGAGCTCGATCCATCCGATCGCCTCGAAGATCGAGATCCGCAAGGAAGGCAAGCTCGGTCGCGTCTACTACCCGGCTCCGTTCATGACGAACGAGAACCTGGAGTACTACCAGGACGCCTACGAGATCGGCTACGAGAAGGTCATCGACACGTACGCCGCGGCCACGCAGCACGTCGACCAGGGCCTGTCGCTGACGCTGTTCTTCAAGGACACCGTCACCACCCGCGACATCAACAAGGCCCAGATCTACGCGTGGCGCAAGGGCATCAAGACCATCTACTACATCCGTCTGCGTCAGCTGGCGCTCGAGGGCACCGACATGACCGAGTGCGTCTCGTGCATGCTCTGAGCCGCTGACCATCCACCGATAGAGGACGCAGGAACGCCATGGCTGAAAAGCTGCAGCTGCTGAACCACGTGCAGGCCATCAACTGGAACCGCATCCAAGACGACAAGGACCTCGAGGTCTGGAACCGTCTGGTGAACAACTTCTGGCTCCCCGAGAAGGTGCCGCTGTCGAACGACATCCAGTCGTGGAACACGCTCACCCCCGAAGAGCAGACGCTCACCATGCGCGTGTTCACGGGGCTCACGCTCCTCGACACGATCCAGGGCACGGTCGGCGCGGTCTCGCTCATCCCCGATGCGCTCACCCCGCACGAGGAAGCCGTCTACACGAACATCGCGTTCATGGAGTCGGTGCACGCCAAGAGCTACTCGTCGATCTTCTCGACGCTGTGCTCGACGAAAGAGATCGACGAGGCGTTCCGCTGGTCGACCGAGAACGAGTTCCTTCAGAAGAAGGCGCGCATCGTCATGGACTACTACCGTGGCGACGACCCGCTCAAGCGCAAGGTCGCCTCGACCCTGCTCGAGTCGTTCCTGTTCTACTCGGGCTTCTACCTGCCGATGCACTGGTCGAGCCGGGCGAAGCTCACGAACACGGCCGACCTGATCCGCCTCATCATCCGCGACGAGGCCGTGCACGGGTATTACATCGGCTACAAGTTCCAGCGCGGACTCGAGACGGTCGATGAGGCACGTCGTCAGGACCTCAAGGACTACACCTTCTCGCTCATGTACGAGCTCTACGACAACGAGGTGCAGTACACGCAGAGCCTGTACGACTCGGTCGGACTCAGCGAAGACGTGAAGAAGTTCCTGCACTACAACGCCAACAAGGCGCTGATGAACCTCGGCTACGAGGCGATGTTCCCGTCGTCGGTGACGAACGTGAACCCCGCGATCCTGTCGGCCCTCTCGCCCAACGCCGACGAGAACCACGACTTCTTCAGCGGGTCGGGTTCGTCGTACGTCATCGGCAAGGCCGAGGCGACGGAAGACGACGACTGGGACTTCTGAGTTCCGGCACACCCCGCATCACCACGAAGCCCGCCCCGCGTCTCGCGAGGCGGGCTTCGTCGTTCTCACCGCAACGACCGACGCCCCGACCTCCCGACGCTCGTACGCTGGACACCATGGCCCACGACGACGAACAGGAACAACGCGCACTGCGGTCGATCGAGGCCATCAACGCCGGCGCGAACATCGGCGACGAGGCATTCCAGCTCGCGAACGAGTTCACCGACCGTCACACCGGTCGCATGACGGCCTGGTTGAAGCGCCGCTTGCACCGCTCCTGAACCGACGGCCGCAGCCTCAGCCCGGCCACTCCCGCGATTCCAGCCGTTCCAGCAGCACCTCGACCGCGGACCCCTCCATGCCGCGCACCCACCGCTGCGTCGACGAACCGCGCGACGACACCGTGCGCCCACGCTCGCCGCGTTCGAGCCGTACCTCGACCTGTCCCGACGAGACGCTGACCCCGCGCAGCACCCCCGCAGCCACCATCGCGGCGAGCGGGTCGTGCAGCGCGCAGCGACGGTCGGGGAACACGCGGCCCGCGTAGAAGTCGAGGTACAGCGGCAGCATTGCGGCCAACGCCTGCGGCAGAGCGCCGGGGATCGCTTCGAGGCGCACGAGGTCGGTGGCATCCATGGTCTGCGTCATCGTCACGTCGAGGGGGACGAGCGTGGTGTCCCAGTCCTGCGCGAGAACGACGGCGGCCGCTTCGGGGTCGTTGTAGATGTTCGCCTCGGCCCACGCGGTGACGTTGCCCGAGTGGGCGAACGCGCCGCCCATGACGACGAGACGGTCGAACCGGGCGACGCCGGGGGCCTCGGCGTACGCGGCGAGGTTCGTCAGCGGCCCGAGGGCGAGCACAGTGAGATCCGGATGCCGGGTGGCCGCGTGGTCGATCAGCTCGACGGCGGCGCGGGCATCGTGCGCCCGGGCTGCGGCCGTCAGCGCGATGCCGCCGAGCCCGTCCTCGCCGTGCACGTGGGGCGCGCCGCCGGCGTAGGCGCGGCCGCGGAAGTCGTGGGCGCCGACGGCCACGGGGATGTCGTTCTCGCCGGCGAGCTCGAAGAGCGAGAGGGTGTTGGCGGCGGCGCGGGCGGCATCCGTGTTGCCGGAGACCGTCGTCACCCCGACGATCTCGACGCTCGGTTCGGCCAGCAGGTACGCCAGGGCGAGGGCGTCGTCGATGCCGGTGTCGCAGTCGACGAGGATCGGGCGGCGGGTCATGCGGACGCTCCGTACGTGTCGAGGGGGCCGAGCGCCGGCTGCGAGGCCTCGTCGGCGGCGGCCGCCGACCCCACCGCGCAGGCGCGCGCCAGGGCGTCGGCCTCGGAGTCTTCCCGGAGCAGCCCGACGACGAGAGCCGCGCAGAACGCATCGCCCGCGCCGACGGTGTTGCGCACGGTCGTGGCGACACCGGCGGCTGCGGCCACGAGCTCGCCGTGACGGAACAGCCGTGCGCCGTCGGCGCCGAGCGTCACGCAGAGCAGGGGAGCGTCGTGCACCTCGGGCAATTGCGCGTACTCGGTCTCGTTGACGATCACGAGGTCGCATCGCTCGAGCACTCCGGCGGGGAGCGGGCGGGCGGGGGCGGCGTTGAGGGCGAAGAAGCCGGCGGCGGCCGCGGCGGCCGAGACGACGGCATCCGACACCTCGAGCTGCATCAGCACCGCGGCGCCCGGCTCGATCCCGAGCGTCGTCGCGTCGATGGCGGCGTTCGCGCCGGCGCACACGACGATCGAGTTCTCACCCGTCGCGTCGACCACGATGAGGGCGGTGCCGGTCGCGGCCCCGGCGGTCTGCACGCCCGATGCGTCGACGCCGACCGCGGCGAGCCGATCAAGGATGCCACGACCGTCGGCGTCGTCGCCCACCGCGCCGATCAGCCGCACGGCGGCGCCCAGCCGGGCGGCCGCGACCGCCTGGTTGGCACCCTTGCCGCCGGGGCCGCGTTGCAGCACGCCGTCGGCGACCGTCTCTCCGGCAGCGGGAGCGCGCTCGACGCGGGCGGTGAGGTCGACGTTGACGGCGCCGACGACGGTGAGGGGCGGGGAGGAACCGGGGGTCACGAGAACCCACCCTCGCACGACCCGCCGACAATCGGGGTGACGCGGCCGGACGGCCTCAGTGCAACAGCAGCTTCGCCACGATCAGCAGTCCCGAGATGACCACGGATCCGATCGCGGTGAGCACCACGGCGACGGCGGGGTAGCCGCGCAGCCGCGCTCCGGCGGTGGCGACGACGACGAGGTAGGCCATGGCCACGCCGACGCCCCAGAGCAGGGCCGTCTGCAGGTCGGCCCCCGCGGCGGACAGCGCGACGACCACCAGCAGTGGCAGGAAGGTCACCGAGACCATCGGCGCACCGACCGCGAGGTGGTGCCGGACGATCTGCCACGGACGCTTCGACGACACGTCGCCCAGGGAGTACGCGAAGACGTGGGTGGCGAAGTACACGACGTTTGTGAGCGCCACCACGGCGATGACGTCGCTGAGTTCGGCGTTGCCGAGACCGATGAGAGTGGATGCCGAGACGAGGGCGCCGTAGCATCCCGCGCTGATGCGTTCGGCGGCGTCGTGTCCGAGGGCGCGGCGCGCGGGCGAGTCGTGGTGGTCGTTCATGTCGGGGGTCACCCTAGCGAGGAACGGCGGCGGAGCACCGCCGACACGATCGCGACAATCGTTCCCACCGCGACGCCGATGATCGTCTCGATCACCCGGTCGCGCAGCAGCAGGTCGGGGCCCACCGGCGACGCGAGCGACACCATGAGCAGCGCGAGCGGGGTGATGAAGATCATCGCGATGCCGTAGTTGCGGCCGACGAACAGCTCGGCCCCGGCCTGCAGGGCGACGGCGATCACGATGACGAGCCACGGCGGCAGGTGCAGGGCGAGCAATCCCGCCGCGATCAGCACGCCGAGCAGTGTGCCCACCAGTCGCTGCACCCCGCGGATGAGGCGCGCGGTCACGTGCGCCCCGCCGACGGCGGCGACGGCGCCGACCATGGCCCAGTACCAGTGGGTGCCGACCAGCAGTGCGCCGGCGATGCCCGCGAGCAGCGCGGCGACGCCGACCGTGGCGGTCATCTCCCACGCGACGGCGCCGATCGGCGGGCGCGGGCGGGCGGGACGCTGCCACGATCCGCGACGTACCACCACGGACACCGCCGAGACGAGCAGGCTCCACAGCACGCTCGCACCGCCGACGACCAGCACCGTGACGAACGTCGAGGCCGTGGCGGGGAAGCTCGCGGTCGCACCCGCGGCGAACACCGCGAACAGCGCTCCGGGCGGGTGCCACTGCTTGCGGTAGGCGAACAGCGTCACGGCCGCCGCGAGCACGGCGACGACCGCCACGCTCCCCAGCGCCGGGGTGGACAGGAACGACACGGCGGTGCCCACGAGCATCGATGCCAACAGCATGCCGCCGGCCGTCGCCTGCATGCGCAGGCGCACCCGCGGCACGTCGTTGCGGCCGTACAGCGCGGCGAAGGCGCCGAAGCTCGCGTAGACGCTGAGGTCGAGGCGACCGAGCAGCAGGAGCACCAGCAGCGGGACGCCGACGCTGATCACGGCACGCACAGCGACGCGATGATCGCCCTGTCGCGGTCCCACCCGGATGACTCCGGTCCACACGCGCCCCCGGGATTCCGCCATTGCTTCAGCCTACGCGCCGCGCAACGGGCGATCGGGGGACGGCGTCAAGGGTGTGGCATCCCTCTCACTTTCTGATGGTGTGGAGGAATGGATGCCGAACGCGAGAAGCCCCCGATCGAACCCGGCCCCGAGCCCGACACCTCGACCGCCGCCGAGGGGGAGAAGTCGGATCCCTCACTCGACGGCGAGGACCAGCCCATCGAGTGAGTCCTCGTCGTCGTTCGACGTCGAACGGTCGGCGGGCATCGCCGCCGCGCAGCCCGTAGGGTGGGAGGCCCCGACCCGAACGAGGAGAGACGTGTTCCGCACGCCCCTGACCCTGTTTCGCACGCTCGCGATCGCCGAGGCGATCTCGTGGACACTGCTGATCGCGGGACTGATCCTGCGTGCCACGGTCGATCTGCCCATCGCGGTGTCGATCGGGGGCGGCATCCACGGTTTCGTGTTCCTCGCCTACGGCGCGACCGCGGTGCTCGTCGCCCTGAACCAGCGGTGGGGCCTCGGGCCCGCGGCGGTCGCGGTCGTGAGCGCCGTCATCCCCTACGCGACGATCCCCACCGAGATCTGGCTGCAGCGCAGCGGCCGCCTGCGCGGAGCCTGGCGTCGCGACGCGGGCGACGACCAGCGGGATCGCCGGCCGATCGACCGGCTGCTGCGCTTCTTCCTGCGTCGACCCTGGGTGCTGGCGGCGGTGCTGATCGCCGTGGTCGCCGTGGTGTTCGTGGTGCTGCTGGTCGTGGGCCCCCCGGGCGGTAAGGGCTGACACTCGTCGCGTGCGCGGGGTCGTGCGACGCTCGGTCGTCCGTCGGCGACTCCTCCTGCGGCTCCCGCACTCAGCGGACGAACGTGCGGGCGCTCGCCGAGGCGACCGTGCAGGTCGTGGTGAAGGTCTCGACCGTTCCCGACAGCGCGACTCGGGCGTTGCCGACCCCCGCGGGAACGACCACCCCGTCCGACGCGAGCGGGCTGCCGACCGCGGTCGCGAAGTGGTGCACGGTGTCACCCGCGCGTCCCGAGACCGTCAGGTCGAGCTCCATCCCCAGGATCGGACCGGTACGCGAGGCCACCCTCCACTCCACGGCGACGAGCCCCGCGCCGCGCCCGGTCGTCGTGAGGGTCAGCGATCCGCATTCCTCGCCGCCCACGGCCTCGGTCGGCAGTGGCCGGTCTTCGGGGGTGTCCTGCACGCCGCAGAGGTCGAGGTCGTGCATCTCGGCGTAATCGCGGCCGTTCGGCGTCACCCGCGAGCAGTCCGCCAGCAGGGCGACCGTGTCGCTCGCGCTCAGCGGGTCGAAGCGCGCCACGGCAGAGGCCGGGGCGGGGGAGCCGGTCGCCAGCGCGGCGCTGAGGACGCTCACGGCGACCGCGTACGCGAGGCGATGGTGCATGACAGCTCCTTCCCGGGCCTGAGGACCTCCGCCGTCCGCGGCGGCCGCGCACTCACGGTTTCGTCGACACCGTCACCGTGAACTTGCGATCGCGGGCGACCTGACGCGTGGGGCCCACCAGTCGGGTCAACGCCGGTCGGTACTGCAGGGCCGAGTTCCACACCGTCCACAGCTCGCCGCCGGAGCGCAGCACCCGGGCCGCATCCGAGAACATGCGGGGGGCGACTCCCTCGTGGATGGCGGCGCCCACGTGGAACGGCGGGTTCAGCGCGATGAACGAGGCGGAGGCCTCGGGTTGCGAGCGGAGAAGGTCGTCGCGCACGACCTCGATGCGGTCGGCGACGCCGTTCGCGTCGGCCGTCGCCCGCGCCGAGGCGACGGCGATCGCCGACTGGTCGCTCGCGATCACGCGAAGCGAGGGATGCCTCACGGCGAGGGCTGCGGCGACCGCGCCGGTGCCGCAGGCCAGGTCGATGGCGTCGTCGCCGCTCGGTGCCGGAAGGTGCGCCAGCAGCAGGCGGGTGCCGATGTCGATCGAGGCGCCGGCGAAGGCACCGCCGAACGCGCGGATCTCGAAACCGTCGACCGTGGCGCGCTCGGGCTGGGGCTCGGCGCCGTCGTGGGGGCCGCGGGCGAGGAGCACACGGGACTTCTGCCGGGCGTGAGAGACGTCGACCCGATCGAAGTACTCGCGCAGCACCTCGTTCATGGTGACCGTCATGTGCTTGAGGCGGCCGCCCGCGAACACGACGACATCGGGGTGCGCGTGCAGCGCGATCAGCCCGGCGAGGTCACGGAGCTCGCGCAGCGAGCGGGGGAGGCGCAGCAGCACGACGCGCGCGTCGGCGAGCAGAGCGGCATCCCGGTCCCGCGAGATGAACGTGTCGGACAGGCCCGCGGTCTCGGCGTTCGCCGCCAGGGCCTTCTCGCCGATGACGCCGTCCTGGTGCACGCGGATGCCGCGGGCACCGGCGTCGGCCGCGGCGAGCGTGAGCGCGCCGTAGTCGTCGCCGATCACCACCAGCTGACCGTCGACGGCGGCGGCGCGGGCCTCGGCCGATTCGTCGAGGATCAGTCGATCGGCCGCGTCGGCGGCGTACAGCTCGGGCCCTTCGAGATCGGGCCAGCGGCGGAGGGTTTCGAAGGAGAAGGGCACCGTGCCACGGTACCCGCTGCTCCTGGGCTCAGGCGCGGCGGTTGGCCGCCGCCGCCGCGGAGGCCAGGTCGGCGAGCACGGGCGGCACGTCGTCGGACGGCACCACGGCCTGCACCAGCGTCAGCCCCGTCGCCGAGCGGGCGGTTGCCAGGGCCTCGGTCAGCGCGCCGACGGTGTCGACGCGCACGCCGACACTCGTGCCGGCGGGGTCCATGGCGGCGAGGAGGGCCGTCCAGTCCCACGTGGCGATGTCGTTGTACCGCTCGTGCAGCCCGTGGATCACCCGTTCGACGGTGTACCCGGCGTTGTCGACGACCACGATCACGGCGGGGATGCCCTGGCGCACGAGCGTGCCGAGCTCGCCGACCGTGAGCTGAGCGGCGCCGTCGCCGATGAGCAGCACGGAACGCCGTTCGGGGCGGGCGAGGGCCGCGCCGAGGATCGCGGGAAGGGTGAAGCCGATGGCCGCCCACAGCGGCTGTCCGCCGAAGACCACGCCGTGAGGGAGGCGTTCGCCGGCCATGCCGTAGAACGACGTGCCCTGGTCGGCGAGCACGGTGTCGCCGTCGCGCAGGAAACCGGCGATCTCGCGCCACAGCGCCGTCTGGCTCAGCGTGGCCGAGGGGTCGAGGGGCTCGCGTGCGGCCGGCACCCCGTTGACCGCGGGGGCGCGGAAGCGATCGCCCTGTGCGGCGAGGGCATCGGCGACGGCGTCGAGCGCGTCGCGCATCGCGAGCGGGCGGAAGTCGTCGTCTCCGACGCGCGTGTGCTCGCCGCGGATCTCGACCGTGCGTGCCGGATCGATGCGCTGCGAGAAGAACCCGCTGGTGAGGTCGGTGAACTGCACACCCGCCATCACGAGCAGATCGGCGGTCTCGATCCCGTCGCGCACGGCGGGGGCACTGGCTGCGCCGAGGTACGACCCCAGGTAGGCCGGAGCCGACTCGTCGACGACTCGGCGCCCCCACAGCAGCGAGGCGTGCGGCACGCCCTGCGCGAGCACGCGGTGCAGGGACGGTTCGGCCGACAGACGCGCGACGAGGATGTCGGCGAGCACCGAGACCGAGTCGGCCACCTCGAGGCGGGCACCCAGCGCATCGCGGAACCGGGCCAGCACGGCGGGGTCGGTGACGACGTCGGGGGCGGGGAGCGCGGCGGCCGGGGGAGAAGCCGGAGCCTCGCTCACATCGGCGGGGATGAGCAGATAGCCCGGCAGGCGCCGATGGCGCACCTCGGCGAGCACACGGTCGATCTGGGTCGTGGCATCGGTCGCCGACAGCACCTCGTGCGCCGCGGTGACCTCGGCGGTCATGCGGGCGAAGTGGCCGAAGTCGCCGTCGCCGAGCGAGTGGTGGCTCGCGCGTCCCGCCGCCTGGACGGCGGTGGTCGGTGCGCCGACGACGTGGAGCACGGGAACGTGCTCGGCGAAGCCGCCCGCCACCGCGCTGATGGCCGAGAGCTCACCCACGCCGAAGGTCGTGCTGAGGGCCCCGAGACCGTGCAGGCGGGCATAACCGTCGGCGGCGTATCCGGCACCGAGCTCGTTCGCGCATCCCACCCACTCGATCAGCGGATGCCGCTCGACATGGTCGAGGAACGCGAGGGTGAAGTCACCGGGAACGCCGAACAGATGACGGACGCCCGACTCGGCGAGCCGATCGAGCAGGTAGTCGGCCACCGTGTACGTCGACATCGTCGCCCGCGCTCTCTGCCGTGTGCCGTGCCGCCGAGCGGCTTACCGGGTGCCGAAGTGGAAGGGGAGAGCCAACGACGCCGAGACCAGGATGATGCCCAGGGCGAAGAACAGCGCGGGGGCTGCGAGCGAGAACGAGAGGCCGGTGAGCAGCATGCCCCCGACGAACAGGATGAGCGAGACGATGAACATGAAGATCCCTTCGGTCGGTCCAGGCTATCGCGCCGGGTCGGCCGGCGGGACCGCGACGGGGCGCGGCGCGGCGGGTCGACGGGGCATCTCGTCGAGAGCGGCGTGCGCCCAGAGGGTGCTGCCCGCGACGGCGGCGGGCATGACAGCGACGGCACCGAGGGGCACCAGGAAGCACAGCTGCGTGGCGACCCCGAAACCGAGGGCACGAGCGCGATGCGCGCGCAGGATGTCGCGGCGCGCACGGCGATCGAGACCCCGCGCCGACAGGGCGCGCGAGGTGAGCTCGTCGGCGAGCAGCCAGCCGGTCAGCACCACTCCGGTGACGAAGCCCAGGACGCCGCCGACGAAGGGGATGAGCCCGAGCAGCCAGGCCGCAGCTGCGGCGAGGACGCCCCGGGAGATCAATCGGACGCTGTCGCCCACGGCGCGCCAGAACCCGTAATCGGTGTCGGGGACGCGACCCGTATGACTGCGTTCCGTGGCGCGCCAGATGCGGTCGTAGAACGGCTCGCCGACCAGCAGCGTGACGGCGGTGAACGACACGACGACGAGCAGCAGGGCCGCGCCGAACGACGCGAGGCCCAGGGCGGTGCGGGCCGCGTCGGCCCAGAACGGTACCCAGTCGTCGGCGAACGGCGTCCAGCCCACGACGAGGCCGGGCAGAGCGAAACCCCACGCGACGAGAGCTGCGGCGAAGACCAGGCCGACCACCGTTCCCGGGATGAGTCCGAGGGCCATCGCGCCGGGCGTGCGGCGCCACTGACCGAGGCCGCGGGCCAGGAGCCCGGCGCCGGAGAGGAATTCGCGCATGCCGACGAGTGTGGCAGAACCCCCCGACATCACAGGCGACCCTTGCGCGTCCCCGCCCTTCGCGGTGCCTCCGGTCCTCCCGCGCTTCTCCGGGGCCCGGGCGCCTCGGTGGCGATGTCGGAAGCCGCTGCCACGATGTCGGTATGCGCCTTCGCACGACGTCCACGCAGCGCACGTACCGGTACGTGCGCCTGGCGCTGATCGGCGCGACGGTCTTGCTCGCCCTCTCGGTCGGGATCGAGATCGCGGGCGGCGACCCGCTGCCGTCGATCAGCTCGGCGTACTACACGCCCGCCGGACCGATGTTCGTCGGGGCGCTGAGCGCCATCGCCCTCGCGCTGCTGGCGCTGTCGGGGCGGAGTCTCGAGCAGGCTCTTCTCGACGTCGCCGCGGTCCTCGCCCTCGCGATCGCCTACCTGCCCACGGCGGTCGCGGGGCCCGGCTCGGGCTGCCCCGGGGCGACGGCATGCGTTCCCGATGCGGTGATGCCGACCGTGGTCAACAACGCCGTGGCCGTGGCATCCGTCGTGCTGCTCGGGGTCATCGCCGCACTGATCCTCGCCCGGGTGCAGGGCACGACGAGTCGCGGGGTGACGCTGACGGCGGCGACGGTCGCGGCGCTGGTGGTCGCCGGTGCGGTCTGGGCGGGGGTGTCGCCGACGTCGTTCTTCGTGATCGCGCACGAGGCGGCCGCCGTGGGGTTCTTCCTCCTCGTCGCCGCCGTCGCCGCCCTCGCCGCGTGGCGCCCGCATCCGCGCTCGTCGCACGGGCGGGGTGTTCGCCTCGCGTACGGCGCGGTCGCCGCGGCCATCGTTCTGACGCTGGCGGTTCTCGTGGCGGCGCTGCTCGCGGGCGTCGACACGGCGGCCGTTCCGGTGATCCTCTGGGGGGAGGCCGTCGCCGTGGGGCTGTTCGCGGTGTTCTGGCTGGTGCAGACGATCGAGCTGTGGAACGAGGTCGATCCGACGCTGGGGCCGTGACCGGGAATACGCCGCGAGCAGCGGCGTTACCTTGATACGTCGACGCTCAAGTATCAAACTTGAGTCCGTTGCACTCACGTATCAGGAGACGGAATTGCCCGAGAATGTCACCCCCGGCGCCGCAGACGACGGCGCCCAGTCGTTCGACGAGTTCCTCGCGCGCTACCTGGCGGGCGAGCAGGCGCGTGCCGAACGCTCGATCGATCTGAGCCGCTTCCTCAGCGCCCGCACCCAGGACGCGCTGCAGGCCGCCGGCCGCTTCGCGCTCGGCCGCGGCCAGCGCGAGCTCGACGCCCTGCACGTGCTGCACGTCCTCGTGGGACGATCCCCCGCGAACGACGCCGTCGCGCGCCTGGGAGCCGACCCCGCCGCCATCGCCCGAGCGGCCGAGAGCCGTCTGCCCGCGGCCGGTCCCGCCGCCGACGTCGACGGGGCGGTCGTCGCGGGTTCGGTGCAGCGCGCGTTGTTCCACGCCTTCCAGGTCGCTCGCGCGGCCGGATCGACGTACGTCGACCCCGACCACCTCTTCTTCGCCCTCGTCCTCGCGCAAGACGCCCCCGCCGGGCAGATCCTGGCCCAGGCCGGAGTCACCGCCGAAGCCCTGACCCAGGGCGTGCGCGAGACCGTCGTCGGCGCCGACGAGGTCGACGCGCCCGCCGAGTCGGCATCCGTCACCCCGAACCTCGACCGCTTCGGCACCGATCTCACGGCGCGCGCGGCCGCGGGCGCACTCGACCCCGTGATCGGGCGCTCCGACGAGATCGAGCAGACCCTCGAGATCCTCAGCCGTCGCACGAAGAACAACCCCGTGCTCATCGGCGAGGCCGGCGTCGGAAAGACCGCCGTCGTCGAGGGACTCGCGCGGGCGATCGTCGCCGGCGACGTGCCCGAGCAGCTGCGCGACACGCGCGTGGTCTCGATCGACCTCGCCGCCATGCTCGCCGGAGCGCGGTACCGCGGCGACTTCGAAGAGCGCCTCACCCAGACGCTCGACGAGATCGCGGCATCCGACAAGCTCGTGGTCTTCATCGACGAGGTGCACACGCTCGTCGGTGCGGGCGGCAGCGGCGACGGGTCGATGGATGCCGGCAACATCCTCAAGCCCCGCCTGGCCCGCGGCGACGTGCACCTGATCGGCGCCACCACCCTGCGCGAGTACCGCACGATCGAGAAGGACCCCGCGCTCGAGCGCCGCCTGCAGCCCGTGCGCGTAGGGGAGCCGTCGATCCCGGATGCCGTGGAGATCCTGCACGGGCTCCGCGCGGCCTACGAGCAGCACCACGCCGTGTCCTACACCGACGACGCCCTCCGGGCCGCCGTCGAGTTGAGCGACCGGTACCTGCCCGACCGCGTGCTGCCCGACAAGGCGATCGACCTCATCGACCAGGCGGGCGCCCGCCTGCGGCTGAAGCTGGGCGTGCGCGTCGACACCACGGATCTGCTCGCCCGACTCGCGACCCTCGAGGCCGACAAGAACGCCGCCGTGTCGGCCGAGCACTACGAGGAAGCCTCCCGTCTGCGAGACGAGATGGCCGACGTGCAGGCGCGGCTCGACGCGGCCACCACCCGGCCGCGATCGGCTGCGGTGGTCGACGAGCCCGAGATCGCCGCGGTGATCAGCCGGTCCACCGGGATTCCGGTCGCTCGCCTGACGGCCACCGAGCGCGGCCGCCTGTCGCAATTGGAGGACGAACTGCACGCCCGGGTCATCGGGCAGGACGATGCCGTCGCGGCCGTCGCCAAGGCCGTGCGCCGCAACCGCACGGGCATGGGGGATGAGAGCCGTCCCGTCGGATCGTTCCTGTTCCTCGGCCCCACCGGCGTCGGGAAGACCGAACTGGCGAAGGCGCTGGCGGGCTCGCTCTTCGACGACGACGCCGCCGTGATCCGCTTCGACATGAGCGAGTTCGGCGAACGTCACACGGTGTCGCGGCTGATCGGTGCCCCTCCCGGATACGTCGGCTACGACGAGGCCGGCCAGCTCACCGAGCGCGTGCGTCACGCTCCCTACTCGGTGGTGCTGTTCGACGAGATCGAGAAGGCCCACCCCGACGTCTTCACCCTGCTGCTGCAGGTGCTCGACGACGGTCGTCTCACCGACGGCCAGGGGCGCACGGTCGACTTCCGCAACACCGTGATCGTGATGACCTCCAACCTGGGCGCCGAGGTGCTGGCATCCCGTTCCGGGGCGATCGGTTTCACCACGACCGGCCGCGAGTTCGCCGACGACGATCTGCGCGATCGCGTGATGGGAAAGCTCCGCGAGGCCATGCGGCCCGAGTTCCTCAACCGCATCGACGACATCGTGCTGTTCCGCAAGCTCGAGAAGGCGCAGCTGCGCCGGATCGTGCGCCTGCTGCTGGACGCGACCTCGCGGAGACTCTCGGCACGGGGCGTCGCGCTCGACGTCACCGACGCGGCCGTCGACCGGCTGGCCGAGGTGGGCTACGAGCCCGAGTACGGTGCCCGGCCCCTGCGCCGCGTCATCCAGCGCGAGGTCGACGATCGCGTCGCCGACCTGTTCGTGTCGGGAGAGCTGGTCGACGGCGGAGCGGTGACGGTGGATGCCACCCCCACGGGCTTCGTGGTCGGGGCCGCCGCACAGGCGCTCGCGGCGTAAGACAGGAAGAACGCCCCGGGACGTCGGTCCCGGGGCGTTCGTCGTCCGTGCGTGCGCCGCAAGGGTGGTCCCTCGGATGGCCCGGCCCGTGAAGGACCCAGCCGGATCGGCACGACGCGCGCCACCCCCTCGCCCGATGTCGGAGGGGCCCGGCAGAGTAGACGCATGAGTCGTATCGGCACGATCTTCAGCCCGTACCCGCACCCGCCCGAGAAACTGCGTGACGCTGCGCGCGCGGCCGAAGACGCGGGGATCGACGAGCTGTGGCTCTGGGAGGACTGCTTCCGCTCGTCGGCGTGGGCGGCCGCCGCCGCGGCGCTCGCCGTCACCGACCACCTGCGCATCGGCATCGGGATCGCCCCCCTGCCGTTGCGCAACGTCGCCGCCTCGGCGATGGAGGTCGCCACGATCGAGCGCATGTTCCCCGGGCGACTGCTGCCCGGCTTCGGCCACGGGGTGCAGGACTGGATGCGACAGGTCGGGGCGAAGGCCGCCTCGCCCCTGACGCTCATGCAGGAGCACCTGCCGGCCCTGCGGTCTCTGCTGGCGGGCGAGACGGTGAGCACCGAGGGACGCTACGTGAAGCTGCGCGACGTCGCTCTCGACTGGCCGCCCGCTCAGGCGCCGCTCGTGTACGCCGCGGCCGAGGGGCCCAAGACACTGGCGCTCGCGGGTGCCGTGGCCGACGGGGTGGTGCTCGACAGCAGGCACACCGTCGCCGAAATCGCCTCCGCGGTCGCGACCGTGCAGGCAGGGCGGGCCGAGGCCGGCCGCGAGGGTCGGGCCGACATCGTGGCCTACGTGCTCACCGCCTTCGGTCCCGACGCCCGCGCTCGTGCCACCGCGGTGCTCGCCGATCGCGACGATGCCGCCGACCGGGTCCTCGCCGGCTCGGTGTCGGAGGTCGCCGAGGGGGTCGCGCGCTTCCAGGCGGCCGGCGTCGACGACGTCGTGCTCCTGCCGACCGACGACGTCGACCTGGCGGCGTTCTTCTCGGCGGTGGGCCAGGTCGCGGTGGCCGTCCCCCGCGCCGGAGGCGTCTCGTGACGCGGGGTGCCGTCTCTCTCGGTCTCGCCGGCTCGCTGGGCCCCGAGGCCATCGCCGAGATCGCGCCTGCGGTCGAGAGCGCCGGCTTCGACACGCTCTGGATCAACGACACCCCCGACGGCGATGCCCTCGCCGCCCTCGCGGCCGCGGCCCGCGTGACCGAACGCCTGCGTCTGGCCACGGGCGTCGTTCCCGTCGACCGGCGCCCCGCCGACGAGATCGCCGCCGCGGTGGCATCGCTCGGTCTTCCGCTGGACCGCCTGACCCTCGGCATCGGCTCGGGAATGGCGAAGCAGGGCGCGCTCGCGCGGGTGCGCGGGGCCATCGAGGTGCTGCACGCCGCGGGTATCCCACGGGTGCTCGTCGGGGCGCTGGGCCCGAAAATGCGTCGCACGGGCGCCGAGCACGCCGAGGGCGTGCTGCTGAACTGGGTGCCGCCCGCCGAGGCGCACGCGCAGTCCGAGGCGCTGCACGCGGTCGCTCCCTCCGCGCACGTCGCGGTCTACGTGCGCACGGCGATCGACTCGGCCGCGCGCGAGCGTCTCGACGCCGAGACGGCCCGTTACGCCTCGTTCCCGAACTACGCGGCCAACTTCGCACGGATGGGGGTGGATGCCGTCGACACGACGATCCGCGATGCCACCGAGCTGGGTGACGCGCTCGCGGCGTACACGGCGGCCGCCGACGAGGTCGTGCTGCGCGCGATCGTGCCCGAAGACACCGTCGAGGCGTACGTCGACTTCGCCCGGCGCGTGGCTCCCGCGCCCGGCTGAGCGATCCGGCGCGCCGGAGGGCGGGCAGGTGACACCGCGTGTTGCCGGCGGGCGCCGCCGCCACGGTGCGTACTTCGGCTGTCGCACCGGACCGTGCGGGAGGGGCACCTTCCGGGCTCCCGAACGGAAACAGTCCGTCACGGAATTTCTCGCGACGGGCGCGGCGTTGTGAGACTGATGATGATGTCCTCCTCGCACCCCACCGCCTCGAACGACACGGCTCCGGCCGCCCACGCCCAGTGGATCGCCGCGCGCCACGCCGCCGTCACCGCCCCGCAGGGGCCGCTCGCTCTCGTCCTGACCCACTGGTCGCCCGCCGGCGCCCCGGCCGTCGACGACGCCGCCGCCCGCGAGGGTCATCCCGACGACGCGCTGCTCACCCGCCTGCAGCGGGCCGACATCGACTCGGGCGAGACGCAGCAGGGGTACCGCATCTGGCGGCGCGATTCCCCCGCCAACCAGGCGTTCGAGGCGATCGAGACCTACGACTACGACCCGTCGTGGGTTCTGCGGGGACGCTTCGAGCTCGTCGACGAAGAGCGCGTGGTTCCGTTCGAGCACATTCGCGACGACGGTGCGACGCGCGCCCTCCCCGTCTCGGGCGACCTGGTCTTCGAGGTCGACGGTCGCGAGTTCCGCCTGGCCGCCTTCGACACGACCTACGCGGGCACGGCCAAGCTGCAGCTGGTCTTCGGCGACACGACCAATGGGGTGGAGAGCTACGGCGCCGGGCGTTTCCTCTTCCTCGACCGCCCGGCATCCGACCGTCCCCTGGCCGCGGGGGAGAGCGTCGAGCTCGACGTCGACTTCAACCGCGCCATCGTCCCGCCGTGCGGCTTCTCCAGCCAGATGAACTGCCCGCTTCCGCCCGCGCAGAACCGTCTGCCGTTCGCCGTTCGCGCGGGCGAGAAGCGCGTGCGCTTCGAGGGCGACTTCCACCCCTGACCCGATCCGGATGCCGCCAGCCCCTGGCATCGCTCACCCCGCTCCACCCGCGCCCACAGCACTCGGCGCGTCCCCGCCCCTCACCACCTGAAGGAATCGACGTGTCCTCACGCTTCCGCTCCACCCGCCTCGGCGCCGCCATCGCGGTCGCCACCGCCGGACTGCTCGTGCTCGCCGGATGCGCCGCCGGAGGCGGCTCCGCATCGGGCGGTGCGTCCGACCCGCAGGCCGAGATCGTCGTCGGCTCGCAGAACGAGCCCACCAACCTCGACCAGATCTTCGGCGGGTCGTCGGGCGTCACCGAGGTGTTCACCGGCAACGTCTACGAGGGTCTGTTCAAGATCACCGACGATGCCGAGGTCGAGCCCCTGCTCGCGGCCGAGACCGCGGTGTCGGATGACGGCCTGACCTACACGTTCACGCTGCGCGACGCCACCTTCCACTCGGGCAAGGCCCTCACCGCCGCCGACGTGGTCTACAGCCTGGAGCGCTTCATCGGCGACGACTCCATCGCCGCGCGCAAGCGTCAGCTGAGCGTCATCGACACCGCGACCGCGGTGGATGACTCGACGGTCGAGGTGACGCTGAAGCAGCCGTCGATCAGCTTCACCTACAACCTCGGCTACGTCTGGATCGTCAACTCCGAGGCGGGCGACCTCACCGCCACCGCCGATGGCACCGGCCCCTACGAGCTGGCCGACTACCGCAAGGGCGACTCGATCAGCCTCGACGTGTTCCCCGACTACTGGGCGGACGCGCCCGCCAACGGAGGCGTCGTCTACCAGTACTACGCCGACCCCACCGCGCTGAACAACGCGCTGCTCACCGGCGCCGTCGACCTCGTCACCAGCCAAGCCAACCCCGACAGCCTGGCCGAGTTCGAGGCGGCGGGCTTCCAGATCATCGAGGGCACCTCCACCACCAAGGAGCTGCTCGCGTTCAACGACCGCATCGAGCCGTTCAACGACGTGAAGGTGCGCAAGGCGATCTACTCGGCGATCGACCGGCAGAAGCTGCTGGATGCCATCTGGGACGGCCGCGGCCAGCTCATCGGTTCGATGGTCCCGCCGTCGGAGCCGTGGTACATCGACCTCGCCGACAACAACCCCTACGACCCGACCCTCAGCGCGCAGCTGCTCACCGAGGCGGGGTACGCGGGCGGGTTCACGTTCTCGATCAAGACGCCCGACTCGGGCGTGCACTCCACGGTCGCCGAGTTCCTGAAGTCGGAGCTGGCCAAGGTCGGCATCACGGTCGACATCGAGATCATCACCGACGACCAGTGGTACCAGCAGGTCTACACCGACAAGGACTTCCAGGCGACGCTCCAGGGCCACGTCAACGACCGCGACATCAACTTCTACGGCAACCCCGACTTCTACTGGGGCTACGACAACGCCGATGTGCAGCGGTGGCTGGCGGAGTCCGAGGCGGCCGGCAGCGTCGAGGAGCAGACCGCGCTCATCCGTCAGGTCAACCAGCAGATCTCCGACGACGCCGCGAGCGTCTGGCTGTACCTCAACCCGCAGCTGCGCGTGGCCGCGCCCGGCGTGACGGGCGTGCCCGAGAACGGCCTGAACTCGCTGTTCTACGTCTACGGCATCCAGAAGGCCTGATCATCGGGCGATATCTGATTCGACGGACAGGATTGCTGCTGCTGGCGTTCGCGCTGGCCGTGGTGATCCTGTTCGTCGTGCTGCGCGTGCTCGGCAATCCCGTCTTCGCTCTCATCTCGGTGGGGGCGACGGATGCCGAGATCCAGGCGGCGGCAGCCCGCTTGGGTGTCGACCGGCCGATCTGGGTGCAGTTCGCCGACTACGTCGGCCAACTCGCGACACTCGATCTGGGGCAGAGCTTCACCAACCGACTGTCGGTGGGAGACGAGATCCTCCGTCGACTCAACGTCACCCTGCCGTTGACGCTGCTGTCGTTCGCGCTGTCGGTCATCATCGCGGTACCGGTCGGCTTCCTCGCCGCGTGGAAGTCGCGCACCTGGTACGGCACCACGTTCTCGGCGTTGTCGCAGCTGGGCGGAGCCGTCCCGGTGTTCTGGGTCGGCATCCTGCTCGTGGGCGTGCTCTCACTGAACTGGCGGTTGTTCCCCGCCGGTGGCTTCCCCCGTCGCGACTGGGAGGATCCGGGAGCCGCTCTGTTCGCCCTGACCCTCCCCGTGCTGACCATCGCCATCGTCGCCGGCAGCGACCTCGCCCGCTACGTCCGCAGCGCGACGCTCGACGTGCTGGGCCAGCAGTACCTGCGCGCCGCCCGGGCCACGGGGCAGAGCTTCTCGACGGCGCTGTGGCGACACGGCATCCGCAACGGGGTCGTGCCGGTGATCTCGATTCTCGCCATCCAACTGTCGACGACGTTCGTCGGCGCGGTCATCATCGAGCGCGTGTTCGCCCTGCCCGGACTCGGGGACATGCTCCTCGTCGCCATTCGCGAGCAGGACTTCCCCAGCGTGCAGGGAGTGATCCTGTTCTCGACCGCCCTCGTGCTGCTGCTCGGCTTCGTCGCCGACGTCGCTCAACGTCTCATCGACCCGCGCCTGCGGGGGACGCTGTCGGGTAACCGCCGGGCGAAGGCCGTCGCATGAGCGCCGTTCCCCCCGTCGTCATCGTGGCGCAGCGCCGCGCCCCCCGGCGTCGCCGCTCGCTGAACCTGACCATCGGCGCGGTCCTGTTCGGCGCGATCGCGGTCATCGCGATCGTCTCGTCGTTCTGGACGCCGTTCGCCCCCGAAGACACCGGCGGTGGCCGTCTGCTCCCACCGGGCGCGGAGCACTGGGCGGGCACCGACCGGCTCGGTCGCGACCTCTTCTCTCAGCTGATGATCGGCGCGCGCCTGGCGATGCTCGTGGGCGTCGGGTCCGTCGTGATCGCCGCGGTCGTCGGTATCGTCGTCGGCCTCGTCGCCGCGGTGACCGGTCGCGTGATCGACGACGCGATCTCGAGCCTTCTCGACATCGCGATCGCCTTCCCCACGCTGCTGCTGGCCATGCTCATCGTCGCGTGGCGCGGAGCGTCGGTGGAGTCGGCGATCCTCGCGATCGGCCTCGCCGGATCCGCGGTGATCGCGCGGCTGACCCGCGTCACGGCCGTTCGGGTGCTCGGGCGGGATTTCGTCACGGCCGCGCGCACGTCCGGCACCGGCACCCTCGGCATCGTCTGGCGGCACGTGCTTCCGAACGTCTGGCCGACGCTGATCGTGCCGCTGGCCCTCCAGTTCGGCGGCGCCGTGATCGCCGAGGCGTCCCTGTCGTACCTCGGCCTGGGTTCGCCGCCGCCGAACGCGTCCTGGGGTCGCATGCTGCAGGAGGCCCAGAGCACCGTGACGATCGCTCCGACGGCGGCGCTGCTTCCCGGCATCCTGCTCGTCGCCACGATCGTCGGCATCAACCTGCTCGCCGACGGCGTGCGCGACGTGGCCGACCCCGCCTCGAGGAGCATCCGATGACCGCGCCCCTGCTCGAGTTCGCTGACCTCGGCGTCGATCTCGACGACCGCGCCCTCGTCGAATCCGTCTCGCTCTCGGTCGCCCCGGGCGAGCGGGTCGGCATCATCGGCGAGTCCGGGTCGGGCAAGTCGCTCACCGCCCTCGCCGCGCTGGGCCTGCTCGCCCATCCGCTCCGTGCCCGCGGAGCGGTTCGCGTCCGCTCGTCGGAGGGCGTCGTGGATGCCGTGACGGCATCGCAGCGCACGCTCGACGGCGTCCGGGGCACGGTCCTCGGCGCGGTGTTCCAGGAGCCGTTGGCGTCGCTCGATCCGCTCATGCGCGTGGGCGGACAGCTCGCCTGGCCCCTGCGCCGGCACCGGGGACTGCGCGGCGAGGAGCTGAAGCGCGCCGTCCTCGACGCGCTCGCCGACGTGAAGCTCGCCGAGCCCGAGCGCGTCGCGCGGTCGTACATCCACGAGATCTCGGGCGGCCAACGCCAGCGCGTCGCGATCGCCCTCGCCCTGGCGGGCTCTCCCGACCTGCTCATCGCCGACGAGCCGACGACCGCCCTCGACGTGACGGTGCAGGCCGGCGTCCTCGATCTGCTGCAGCGCGAGGTCACCGAACGCGGCATGGCGCTGTTGTTCATCAGCCACGACCTCCCCGTGGTCACCAGGATGACCGACCGGGTGCTCGTGATGAAGGGCGGGCGACAGATCGAGGTCGCCGACACCGCGACGCTCGTCTCGGCGCCGGTCGAGCCCTACACGCGCGAGCTCGTCGCCGCATCCCGCGCCCTCGACGATCTGCTGCCGAAGGAGACGCGATGACGCTCCCGATCCTGTCGCTCGATCACGTCGACTTCGCGTACCGGGCCGACCGCCCCGTGCTGACAGACGTGTCGCTGGCGATCGCCCCCGGCGAGAGCGTGGGCCTGGTGGGGGAGTCGGGAGCCGGCAAATCGTCGCTGCTGCAGCTCGCGCTCGGACTCCGCGCGCCCACGAGAGGCACCGTCCACTTCGAGGGCGCGCCGCTGCCCACTCGCCGCGTGGCGCTGCGGGCCTTCCGCCGGGCCGTGCAACCGATCTACCAAGATCCGTTCTCATCGCTCGACCCGCGCATGAAGGTCGGCGACGCCATCGCCGAACCGCTGCGATCGCTCGGCATCGAGGGCGACCGGCGCGCCCGGGTGGCGGGCCTGCTCGCCGACGTGGGTCTGCCCGCCGACGCGGCCGAGCGCTACCCCGACGCGTTCTCGGGCGGCCAGCGGCAGCGGATCGCCATCGCCCGCGCGCTCGCCCCGTCGCCGCGGTTGCTGCTGGCCGACGAGCCCGTCAGCGCCCTCGACACCAGCGTGCGCATGCAGGTGATCGACCTGCTCCGCTCGCTCGCCCGCGAGCGCGGCATCGGCATGCTGCTCGTCTCGCACGACCTCACGATCGTGTCGGCCCTGTGCGCGCGGATCGCCGTGCTCGAGGGCGGCCGGATCGTCGAGGTGGGCGAGACGGCCGAGGTGCTCTCGCGCCCGCAGCATCCCTACACGGCCCGGCTGCTGGCTTCGGTACCGAGGCTTCCCCTGTGAGCTGAACGGTCCGGAGCGGCGGTGTCGGGCGCGGAGGCGCGGACACCGGGCGGGCACGTCGCCGACGAGCGCGGCCGTCACCGCCGGTCGGCGAACGGGGCCAGTACGGCGGCGATGATCCGTCGCGCGCGGTCGCGCGGCATGCGGTCATCGCCCTCCGCGCCCCGCGCGACGGCGATGCCGTCGAGGGTGGCGAGCAGCAGTGCGGCGTCGTCGGGCGTGATGCCGGCGTCGGGGTAGGCCTCCGTCAACAGGGTCTCGACGAAACCCTCGGCCGCTCGCCAGCCCTGCACGTGGATGTCGCGCACCCGGGGGTCCGTTCCGGCGCGCGAGGCGAAGGCCGTCCAGACGATGGCGTCGCGCGGACCGGCGTCGCCGAGGCAGGCCAGCTCCTCGCACACGGTGGAGAGGCGTTCCCGCGCGGTGGCCGCCTCGGCCAATGCGGAGCGGATGCGCGCGCGGAACAGGACGTTCACGGCATCCATCGCCCCGATGATCAGCGCGGCGCGCGTGGGGAAGTGGTGCTGCACCGCCCCGACCGAGACGCCCGCCTCGGCGGCGACCTTGCGCACGCTCAGGTCGTCGGCCCCGCCCGTCGAGAGCACGCGCAGCACCGCCTCGGCGATGGCGTCTTTTCCTCCGCGCGCAGAAGAGGGGGCTGATTCGTCCACCGTCGTAGGCTACGGTGAAGCCGTGAACAATACGAACGTATTGCCGGATCGGGGCCGTCTCGCCGCCCTCGACGTCGTGCGCGGAATCGCCATCGTCGGCACGCTCGCCACCAACATCTGGGTCTTCTCGCACCCCTGGGGCCTGCTCGGCATGCTCAGCGCGCCGGTGCTGCCGAGCGAATCCTCCGCGGCGGCGACGACGCAGCTGGCCCTCATGGCGTTGGCGCAGGGCAAGTTCCTCGCCCTGCTCTCGCTGACGTTCGGGGTCGGACTCGCGATCCAGCACCGCTCGGCCGTGCGGCAGCAGCGACGGTGGCCCGGGCGCTATCTGTGGCGCGCCGCCCTGCTCTTCGTCGACGGCGTCGTGAACTACATCCTCATCGCCGAGTTCGACGTGCTGATGGGGTACGCCGTCACCGCCGCGGTCGTGTCGTTCCTGCTGCTGATGCGCCCGCGGGCCCAACGAGCCCTCATCGTCGTCTTCGGCGGCATCCACCTCGCGGTCATGTCGCTCCTCGTCGTGGTGCTGACGGTTCTTCCCGGGGCGCATGCCGACCTCCCGCTGCCGTCCGAGCCCAGCCCCTACGCCGACGCATCGTTCCTGGGTCTCGCCGCGTTCCGCCTCGACAACGCGGCGGTCTTCCGCGCCGAACCCGTGCTGATCGGCTTCCTCTCGCTGGCGATGTTCCTCGCCGGCGCCGCACTTCTGCGGGCGGGGGTGTTCTCGGCCGAGGGCGCTCGGCTGCGCCGCCGACTCATGATCGCCGGGCTCTGCGCGGTTCCCCTCGACCTCGTCCTCGCGCTGTCGGCGACCTCCGCCGGGCTGCTGCTCGAGCGGTACGTGGTCGCCCCGGTCGTGGCTCTCGGCATCCTGGGGCTCGTGGTCGAACTCTGCGTGCGTCGGGGCACCGGCGGGTGGTTCGCCCGCCGCGCCACCGAGATCGGCCGGGTCGCGCTCAGCGCCTACCTGCTGCAGAACCTCCTCGGCGGGGCGCTCTTCTACGGCTGGGGCTTCGGGCTCGCGTCCACCCTCGCGCCCTGGCGCGTGCCGGTGACGGTGGCGGCCTTCCTCGTGATCACCGCGGTCGTCGCCGCCGCGGCGCACCTGTGGCTTCGGCGGTTCTCGGCCGGTCCGGTCGAGTGGCTGTGGCGCGCGGCGGCCGACCTCGGCACGCGACCCCGCCGCGGCGGAGCGTCGGCGACGTCGAGCGAGCGCACCGATAGGGTGCCGTCGTGACCATCTCTCTCCCCGGCCTTCCCGCCCTGCACTGGACCGGCGTCGACGGCGACGCCGAGTACGACGAGACCGCGCGCGCGCTCACCCTGCGGTCGGCCGGTGGCGTCGATTGGACCAACGACTCGGCGGGCGGTGCGGCCCAGCATGCCGCGACGGCGCTCGCCTTCGCCGCACCGGAGACCGATTTCGTCCTCTCGGCGCGTGTGCGCGTCGTCGGCGCGCGTTCGACCTTCGACGCGGGAGCACTCGCGCTCTGGTCCGATCCCGACCGGTGGGCGAAGCTCTGCAACGAGTACTCCCCGCAGGGGGAGGCCATGGTCGTCAGCGTCGTGACCGACGGGTTCTCCGACGATGCGAACGGGCCGGTCTTCACGACCGACGCGGTGTGGCTGCGTGTCGCGCGCACCGGCCCGGCCTTCGTCTTCCACTTCTCGCTCGACGGGGTGTCGTGGCACTTCGTGCGGGTTTTCCGCCTGGGTGCCGAGTCGACGGCGGTCGCGGTGGGCTTTCTCGCGCAGGCGCCGATGGGGCCCGGCGCGACGGCGGTGTTCGACGAGATCGCCTTCGCGTCTCGCTCGCTGACCGACCTGCGCGACCTGAGCTGAGCCGCGACCCGCGCGGCGACCCCGCGCCCCGGCTCGGATGGCAGACTGACCCGATGGCACGACGTCGAGGTCTCACCATCCGCTCCGTCGCCCGCGGCGGCCTGGCTCTGCTGCTCGTCGGCGCCGGCGTCAGCCACGTGACGTGGGGGCGCCGGGGCTATCGCATCGTCGTGCCGGGGTGGGCCACCCGCCTGCTGCACCTCGACAAGGACGCCATCGTCGTGGCATCCGGCGCCGTCGAACTGCTGCTCGGCACCGCACTGGTCGCCCTGCCGCGCGAGCGCGGCCGCATCGGAGCCGCGATCGCCGCGTTCTTCGTCGCCGTGTTCCCGGGGAACGTGCACCAGTGGCGCACCGGGCGCTCGGCGCCGGGTCTGAACACTGACCGTGCCCGCTTCGCGCGGCTGTTCCTGCAGGTACCGCTCGTGGCGTGGGCGTGGTGGTCGACGCGGGCTCGATGACCCCGCGCCGCGCCCGGAGCCTGTCCTCGTCGCGGTGAGTCCCGCGCTGAGCCCAGGGCGGTGTCACCGCCGCGGTGCGTCCCGCGCGCGGTTTCGCCGCGGAGGAGGACCCGCCGCGACTACGCCGCCTCGCCGAGTTCGAGGATGCCGCGCTCGAACACCGCGCGAGCGAGAACCTTGTAGCCGTGGTCGGCGAAGAACACCGTCAGCCGGTCGTCTTCGATCGCCATGACCGTG
Source organism: Microbacterium sp. CFBP 8801 (assembly GCF_014839455.1). Lineage (NCBI taxonomy): Bacteria > Bacillati > Actinomycetota > Actinomycetes > Micrococcales > Microbacteriaceae > Microbacterium > Microbacterium sp. CFBP 8801. Next base: position 191,119 of record NZ_JACYNU010000004.1, read on the forward strand.
CCCACGCCGAACTCGCCGTGCTCGACCGTGGAGTCGATGCGGATGCCGTCGGCGTCGGCCGCGGCGGCCGGTTCGTCGATCGGCGCGGCGGCTCCGGTGTCGCAGCGGTCGCACGATCCGCAGTGGCTCGGGGTCTCGACGCCGAAGTACTCGAGCAGGGCTCGGCGTCGGCAGTGGACCGTCTCGGCGTAGCCGCGCATGATCTCGATGCGCGACGCGCGGATGCGTTCCTCGGCCTCGTCGCGCTCACGCACGGCGCTCACCGCGTCGCCGGCCGACACCTTCGCCAGCATCGACACGCCCTCGGCTCCCGATACGGCCAGATCGCACGCGACCAGGTGGTTCAGCACCCGGCCGATGGCGCGCACGGAACGACCGCCCTCATCGGCGATGTCCTTCGCGCGCATCGGCCTGTCGGCGCGCTGCAACACGTCCCAAACGCCCGCGATGTCGGCGCGCTTGGTGTGGCCGCCCGCGAAGAACGACCGGAGCGAGAAGTCCTCGGCGCGGTAGTGCAGGATCGCCCGCGCCGGCTGACCGTCGCGCGCCGCCCGGCCGATCTCTTGCGCGTACGAGTCGAGCGACTCGGTGACGTCGGCGTGCACGACCAGGCGCACGTCGCTCTTGTCGACGCCCATGCCGAACGCCGAGGTCGCCACGACCACGTCGAGCTCGCCCGCGCTCCACGCCGTGTGCACCTCGTCGCGCCGCTTCTGCGCCATGGCCCCGTGGTAGGCCGCCGCCCGCAGACCCAGTGCGCCCAGCTCGTCGGCGTAGGTCTCGGTTCCCTTGCGGGTCGCCACGTACAGCAGCGCAGGGCCGCCGGCATCCTGCACGTCAGCGAGGACGGCGCGACGCTTGTCGGCGTCGTGCTCGTGTCGCCGCACGGCCATGTGGATCTCGGGGCGGTCCATGCCCCGCACCTCGAGGTGCGGCTCGCGCATGCGCAGGCTGGCGACGATGTCGTCGCGGACGGGGGCGGATGCCGTGGCCGTCAACGCCAGCACGGGAGGGTGGCCGAGTGCGTCGACGACGTCGCCGATCCGCGCGTAGTCGGGGCGGAAGTCGTGCCCCCATGCCGAGACGCAGTGCGCTTCGTCGACGACGATGAGCCGCACGTCGGCGTTCGCGAGGCGGTCGAACACCTCGGGGTTCGCGAGCTGCTCGGGGGCCAGGAAGGCGTAGACCGCGTCGTCGCCCTCGATGGCCGCCCACGCCGTGGCGCGCGCGGCGGCACCGGCACGGGAGTTCAGGGCGACGGCGGCGGGGGCGTCGGGAGCCGCGTCGATCGAGTCGATCTGGTCGCGCTGGAGGGCCAGCAGGGGCGAGATGACGACCGTGACCCCGCCGAGCTCGCACCCGGCGATCTGGTACACGGCCGACTTGCCGGCACCGGTGGGGAAGACCACCAGGGTGTCGCGGCCGCTCACGATCGCGTCGATCGCCTCGGCCTGGCCCGGCAGCAGGTCGTCCCAGCCGAAGACGTCGCGGGCGGTGCGGGCGGACTGTTCGAGGGTGGCGGGAGCGTTCACGGGGCCTCATTCCTGGGGGAGGCGTCCAGCACACCCCGAACCTCCGACATCGAGTCGGGGGTTGCGAGCCGAGGCGACGTGTGATGAGCGGTGTCGCGGGGCTCGCTCACCAGGGCGGGCGTGCGGGGGGCGGCACGATCGGCCGGGCTCACGACGCAGCCGTGCGACCTGGCGCCCCGGTCACCCCCGATGCCACGACCGCCCCGCCCGCGCAAGCCGACGGGCGATGTCGGAGGGGGATGCCAGGATGCCGACATGCTCCTCGGCGATATCGACACGGCCCTCACGACGGTCACGGGTACCCGATCCCGCCTGGCCAAGGTCGACGCGCTCGCCGCGGTGCTGCGCGCGCTCGCCCCCGACGAGATCGAGCCCGCCGTGGGGCTGCTGACCGCGTCTCCGCGCCAGGGTCGCCTGGGCGTCGGGTGGCGCACGCTCTCGGCACACGGCGGTGAGCACGCCGACACCTCGACGCTCACCGTCGGCGACGTCGACGACGCCTTCTCGCGCCTGGCCGAGGTCGGGGGAGCGGGGTCGGCGGCGGTCCGCACGGGGCTGCTCGACGATCTCGCCTCGCGGGCCACCGCGAACGAGTGGCATCTGCTCATCCGCATCATGACGGGCGAGCTGCGCACCGGAGCGCTCGAGGGCGTGCTCGTGGATGCCATCGCCCGGGCCGGTGACCGCGACGGCGCGCTCGTGCGTCGGGCCGCCATGCTGTCGGGCGACCTCGGCGAGACGGCTCGCGTCGCGCTCACCGGGTCGGTCGACGATCTGAGCGCCGTGGGCCTCGTGGTCGGTCGGGGCGTGCAGCCCATGCTCGCCTCGACCGCGGCGACCGTGGCCGAGGCGCTGCAGACGGCCGGTCGCGCCTCGGTGGAGTACAAGCTCGACGGTGCGCGAGTGCAGGTGCACCGACACGGCGACGAGGTCACGGTCTACACGCGCACGCTCGCCGACGTCACGCACCGGGTGCCCGAGATCGTCGAGGTCGCGCGCGCGCTGCCGGTCGACGACGTGATCCTCGACGGCGAGACGCTGTCGCTCGACGACGACGGTGCCCCGCGCCCGTTCCAAGACACGATGGCGCGTTTCGGGGCCGAGACGGCACGCGAGATCGCCCTGCGCCCCTGGTTCTTCGACATCCTGCACGTCGACGGGCGCGACCTGATCGACGACCCCCTCGAGGCCCGCCTCGACGAGCTGGAGCGCGTGGCCGGCCCCTATCGCATCCCCGCCCTGCTGACCGACGACGCCGACGCGGCAGACGCCTTCGCCCGCGCCGCTCTTGCCGCGGGGCACGAGGGCGTGATGGTGAAGGGCCTCGATGCGAGCTACTCCGCGGGTCGACGCGGCAAGAGCTGGCTCAAGGTCAAACCCGTGCACACGTTCGACCTGGTCGTGCTGGGCGTCGAACGCGGTTCGGGGCGTCGCGCGGAGTGGTTCTCGAACCTGCACCTGGGGGCGCGCGATCCCGAGGGTCGCTTCGGCGAACCCGGCGGTTTCGTCATGGTCGGCAAGACCTTCAAGGGCCTGACCGACGAGACCCTGCGGTGGCAGACCGCGCACTTCGCCGAGCGCGAGACGGGAGCGGTGCCGGGCGGCATCCGAGTCGTCGCCGATACGGTCGTCGAGATCGCGATCGACGGGGTGCAGCGATCGGTGCGGTATCCGGGCGGCGTGGCGCTGCGCTTCGCCCGGGTGAAGGCATACCGTCCCGACAAGACGGCGGTCGACGCCGACACGATCGACACCCTGCGGGCGATGCTCCCCGCGGGCGCGGGCGGTAGTGACGGGGCGGGCGCGGGCAGCAGTGGGAGCGCCGCCGACGCGACCGCCGAGTGACGGCTCGACCGACGACGCTCGACCCACGGCCGGCTGACGGACGAGCCGACCGCCCCGATGATTTCTCCCCGCCGGGGACGACACGACAGCACGACGAAAGGACCCCTCGATGAGTCTGGCCCCCTGGCTCGACGGTGAGCTCGGCTACCGCAGCTTCGGCACTCCCGGAGCTCCGCGCGCGGTGTTCGTGCTGCGCACCGGCGATGTGTCCACGACCGACCCCGACTCGCGGGTGACCTCGGGCTACGACGTGCGCATCATCGCGGTCGGTCTCGACGCCCCCGAATTGGAAGACCCGCCGGTGTTCGGCGGGCAGACCCCCGCCGCGCTCACCGTCGACGCCCTGCGTGAGCTCGTCGAGCGCGAGGCCCCGGGAGTCCCCGTCGGCCTGGTGGGGGAGCGGTCGGCGGGAGCGATCGCGATCTACCTGGCCGCGGCGATGGGTCCCGTCGTCGATCGCCTGGCGATCGTGGGGGTCGAGAGCCCGTCCGACCCGCTCAGCCGCGACCTGCGCACGCCCCTGCTCGACCATCTCGACGCGGAGGCGCTCGTGATCGTCGGCGGCGACGGTCCCGCGGCGACCGGCGATGCCGAGTGGTACGTGGAGCGGATGCGGTCGGCCGAGATGCAGATCGTGCCCGACGACGAGATCGGATCGGTCAACGGCCACGTGACGCTGACGTCGGTCTGGGACCGCGTGCTCGCCCACGTCGCCCCGGGCGCCGAGAGGCGCTGAGGCCTCCGCGCGCGGAGCCCCGGGGTCGGCGCGTCGGGCGCGCCGTCGCCGCGATCCCTGTCGCCGGGCTTCCGGTCGACGGGTCCCGGTCGCGGGAATTCCCGCCGCCGCAACCTCGGCCGGCGGGATCCCCCGTCGCCCGGATCAGCTCCGCGTGACGGCCTTCACCTGCACGACGTTCGACTCCTCGTCGACCTCGACGTGGGCGGTCTGCGCCTTCAAGAAGTCCGAGAAGCTGCGGAACCCGAGGGCCTTCTCGCTGAACGAGGGGTCGAGACGCTTCATGAGGTCCTTCACCGCCGACGCGTGCAGCCACTCGCCGTCGGCGCGCTCGGCTTCGAGCTGCATGGCGCGCTCGAGCAGGTCGACCGCGGGATCCTTCGAACGACTCCGGGTGCGCGGCCGCGAGGGAGCGGCATCCTTGTCCTTCTTCGTCTCGGCCAGCTTCGGAATGCCGGGCAGCGAGTCGTAGGCGTCGAAGCGATCGCAGGCGGCCGCGAGCGACTTCGCGGTCGACCCCGCCACGCCGACGCCGACGACGTAGCGTCCGAGCCGCTTGCAGCGCTGGGCGAGGGGAACGTAGTCGCTGTCACCGGCGACGATGACGACGTGGGTCAGGTCGGGCAGGCGGAACATGTCCTCCACGGCATCCACCGCGAGACGGATGTCGGCGCCGTTCTTGGCGTACGCCGCGGCGGGGAACAGCTGCACGAGGTCGACCGCGCGCGCGACCAGCTGCGAGCGGTACTCGGCGTTCACGGGCGCCGACCAGTCGGCGTAGGCGCGCGTGAGCACGAGGGTGCCGAACGAGGCCGCGTAGTCGATGACCGCGCCCACGTCTATCGTCGCCTTGGTGAGACGCTCGGCGATCTCGGGATCCATGGGGTTCTCGGCGATCTTCTGCCGATCACGCGAGTAGGCGTTGCGCCCGTGCACTCTGTCGTACCAGGACATCACGATGTTGTCGAAGTCGAGGTAGACGGCGACGCGGGCGGTCTGCGTATCGGGCATACCGTCCAGTCTGACCCGTCCCCGCGGTCCATGGGTAGTCGACACCCCTGCCGGCGTGCCGCCCGCGTGTGCCGCCCCGCGCGTGCCGGGACCGTGAGGCGTGCTCAGCGCTCCCCGGGGTAGACGACGCCGATCTGCCGGCGCACCTCGTCGAGCACGCCCATGATCGCCACGGTCTCATCGATCGGCTGCACGTCGCTCGACGTGGCGCCCGCGGCGATCAGACGCTCGGCCGCGAGGGCCTGATACTGCATGCCGCGTCCCTCGACCTCGCTCGTGAACTGCTCGGCCACCGCGTTGTCGGGTGTGATGACGCGGAACGACGTCGGGGTGTACCAGACCCGATCGATCTCGATGCGGGCCTCGGTGCCGACGATCTGCGCCGAGTTGGTGCCGGCGCCCCGTGACGATGACACGGTGGTCGACACCGCGCCGCCGGCGTGGGCGAACACCGTGGCGACCTCGGCGTCGCTCCCGGCATCCGACAGGCGCGCCAGCGCGGTGATGCGCTCGGGAAGGCCGAGCACGTCGACGGCGAACGAGATCGGGTAGATGCCGAGGTCGAGCAGCGCACCGCCGCCGAGCTCGAGCGCGTTGAGGCGGTGCGCGGGGTCGGTGGAGATCTTCTGCGTGTGATCGGCCGACACCACGCGGATCTCGCCGAGCGTTCCCGCGGCGAGGATCTCGCGGATGCGCACCATGTGCGGCAGGTAGCGCGTCCACATCGCCTCCATGGCGAGCAGACCCTTCTCGGCGGCCTTGTCGCGGATGGCGGCGGCTTCGACCTCGTTGAGCGTGAACGGCTTCTCGACCAGCACGTGCTTGCCGTGGTCGAGGGCGAGCAGCGCCGTGTCGACGTGGCCGGGGTGCGGGGTGGCGATGTACACGATGTCGACCGTGGGGTCGGCGACGAGATCGTCGTACGAGCCGTGCGCGTTCGGGATGCCGTAGGTCTCGGCGAACTCTCGAGCGCTCTCGATGCGGCGTGAGCCGACGGCGGCGACGTGGAGACCCGCGGTACGCAGGTCGGAGGTGAAGGCGTGCGCAATGCCGCCCGTGGCGAGGATGCCCCAGTGCAGTCCGGTCATACCCCCACCGTATCGGCGCGCAACCCTCCGGGGGCCCGCCGGGCCGCACGGCGACAGGAGCGGCCGTCTAGGCTCGTCGCATGACGCCCGTCGAGCGCTTCCGCGAGCTCCTGGCCATCGCGACGGTGTCGCGGTTCGACCCCGCCGACGTCGACGACGAGGCCTCCGCCGCGTTCCACGCCGCACTCGAACGTCTCTACCCGCTCGTCCACACCCGACTCGAGCGCGAGGTCGTCGCGGGGCGGTCGCTGCTCTACCGCTGGGCGGGAACGACCGACGCCGCGCCCCTGGTGCTCCTCGCGCACCAGGACGTCGTCCCCGTCGAGGGGCAGCAGTGGCGGCATCCGCCGTTCTCGGCCGAGATCGTGGGCGAGGGAGCCGACCGCACGATCCACGCCCGGGGGGCGATCGACGACAAGGGCGCCCTCGTCGCCATCTTCGAGGCGGTCGAGCAGGCCCTGGCCGACGGGGTCGTCCCGCGCACCGACATCTGGCTCGCCCTCGGCCACGACGAGGAGACCCGCGGCACGGGGGCGCAGGCGATGGCCGCGCTGCTCGCCGCGCGGGGAGTGCGTCCGGCCCTGGTGCTCGACGAGGGGGGAGCGGTGGTGGAGGGAGCCGTTCCCGGCGTCGCCGCGCCCACCGCCATGATCGGCGTCGCCGAACGGGGAGTCGCGACGTTCGACCTCGTAACGCGCGAGGCCGGCGGACACGCCTCGACGCCGCCCGCCATGCCCGCGACGGCCCGTCTCGCCCGGGCCGTCGATCGCCTGCGTCGCCGCCCGTTCCCGCTGCGCCTCGCCCCACCCGTGCGGGCCATGCTCGCGACGGCGGCGGCCCACGCCGCGCCGCCGCTGGGCACGGTGTTCCGGCACGGCCGTGTCACGGCGCCCCTGCTGACGAGGGCGCTGGCGCGGGTCGGCCCCGAGACGAACGCACTGGTGCGCACGACCGCCGTCGTCACCCGTCTCGAGGGAGCGGCGGGCGACAACGTGCTGGCCACGGTCGCCCGCGCCGGGGTCAACGTCCGCCTGCTCACCGGCGACACCCTCGCCGACGTGGCGATCCACCTCCGCCGCGCCGTGGCCGACCCGCTCGTCGACATCGAGCTGCGCCACGGAGGGGAACCCTCGCCGGTGTCGCCGTGGCGGGGCGAGGCCTGGCGGCGGCTGTCGGCGACGGTGTCGGCGACCCTCGGCCACGACGTGGTCGCGCTGCCCTATCTGCAGCTCGGCGCCAGCGACAGCCGCTTCTACACCGGTCTCACCGACGCCGTGTACCGCTTCGCGCCGTTCCACCTCACCCGCGCGGAGCGTGACGCGCTGCACGCTCCCGACGAGCGCATCCGCGTGGACGTGTGGCTCCGCGGCATCCGGTTCTACCGCGCTCTGCTGGAGTCCTGACGCCCCGTGGACGGGGGGAAACCTCGGCCGACGGGGGAGGCGCGCGCGTCGGTTAGTCTCGTGTGACCGGTCACGCAACAGCGCGTGACCCGCGACGAGGCGGACCATGAGCGACACCGACACCCCGGAAGCACCGGGCCGCGCCCCGAGCATCCGTGACGTCGCCCGTCTGGCGGGAGTGTCGTATCAGACGGTCTCGCGTGTCATCAACAACAGCCCGCAGCTGCGACCCGAGACGGCCGCGAAGGTGCGCTCCGCGATCGCCGAGCTGAAGTTCGTGCCGAACCAGGCGGCCCGCGCCCTCGCCACCAGTCGCTCCCGGTTGATCGGCGTCCTCGGCCCGCGCACCACGACGTTCGGCGTCGCGACCATGATCCAGGCCGTGGAGTCGGCCGCGCGCGCGGCCGGATACCGCCTGACGGTGACCAACCTCGCCACCAGCGCGCCCGACGACGTGCGCGCCTCGATCGACCACCTCATGCAGCAGTCGGTGGAGGGGCTCATCGCCGTCGCCCCCCAGACGCGGGTGCTACCGATCCTCGACGAGCTGCAGCTCCCGGTGCCCGTGCAGATCGTGTCGTCGACGGGCACGACCTCGTCGCACAACCACCAGACCGCCGGCGCGCGGGCGGCGGTGCGTCATCTCATCGAGTTGGGGCACACCCGCATCCTGCACATCGCCGGGCCCCGCGACTGGGTCGAGGCCGATCATCGGATGCGCGGGTACCTCGCCGAGATGGACGCCCACGATCTCTCCCCCCGGCCGCCGGTGCTGGGGGACTGGAGCGCGCAGTTCGGCTTCGAGGCGGGGCTCGAGCTATTGCGCACCGAGGATGCCACCGCGGTCTTCGCCGGCAACGACCATATGGCCCTGGGGTTCATGCATGCCGTTCGCGCCATAGGTCGCTCGGTGCCCGAGGACATCTCGGTGGTCGGCTTCGACGACGTTCCCGAATCGGCGCACCTGTGGCCGCCGTTGACGACGGTGCGGCAGGACTTCGCCGGCATCGGCACGCGCGCCGTGATCGATCTGCTCACCGCCCTCGGGGTCGACGTGGAGGACATCGCCGCGGGCGAGCCCGATCACCTGCGGTTGATCGTGCGCTCGTCGACGGCTCCGCCGTCGTGGTGACTTTCGTCACGTTTCGGCAACGGCTGGACCGCGAACGCATCGGGACTTGACAGCCACTGCTCAGCGCGAGGTAGCATCACTCACACAATGTGAACGGTCACATGACCGGGTCACACGGCCGACGGGACTCGCTGCGGAGCGGATCCGTCGAGACGAAGACGTTTCGAACGACGCGGGTGACCCGCCTCATCGACCGCCTCCGTTTCGCCCCGCCGACCGTGCGCCCGACGTGCGTCGTCAGCACTGCCCGCGATGGGCTCCTCGGGGGACATCGCGACAAACACCCAACGGAGGGAACCAGAGTGAAGAAGCACAGCATGCTCAAGGCGATCGCAGGAGCGGGCGTCCTCGCGCTCGGCATCGGCCTGGCCGGTTGCGCGGGAGACCGCACCGGCGCCGGCAGCGGCGACTCGGCAGAAGCCGGCGGCATCATCGGCGTCGCCATGCCGACCCAGCAGTCGGAGCGTTGGATCGCCGACGGCAACAACGTCAAGTCGCAGCTCGAAGAGCTCGGCTACCAGGTCGACCTGCAGTACGCGAACGACGACATCCCCACGCAGGTCTCGCAGATCGAGAACATGATCACCTCGGGCGCCAAGGCGCTCATCGTCGCCTCGATCGACGGCACCACGCTCACCGACGTGCTGCAGCAGGCCAAGGACGCCGACATCCCCGTCATCGCGTACGACCGCCTGATCAACGGCACCGAGAACGTCGACTACTACACGACGTTCGACAACTACAAGGTCGGCGTCCAGCAGGCCACGTCGCTCCTGACCGGCCTCGGCGTGCTCGACGCGTCGGGCGCCGAGACCGGCGCCGCCGGCCCGTTCAACGTGGAGCTGTTCGCCGGTAGCCCCGACGACAACAACGCCACGTACTTCTGGAACGGCGCCATGGACACCCTCAAGCCCTACATGGACAAGGGTGTGCTGACGGTTCCCTCCGGCCAGACCGAGTTCGGCCAGGCGGCCATCCTCCGCTGGCTGCCCGAGACGGCGCAGAAGCGCATGGAGAACATCCTCACCGTCATCGGCGGCACCAAGCTCGACGGCGTGCTCTCGCCCTACGACGGCCTGTCGATCGGCATCATCTCGGCCCTCACTTCGGGCGGCTACGCGGCGAACGCGCTGCCGGTCATCACGGGTCAGGACGCCGAGGCCGGCTCGATCAAGTCGATCATCGCCGGTGAGCAGTACTCGACGATCTTCAAGGACACGCGCGAGCTCGCGAAGCAGGCCGTGACCATGGTCGACGACATCCGCAAGGGCGAGACCCCCGAGGTCAACGACGAGAAGACCTACGACAACGGCAAGAAGGTCGTCCCCTCGTACCTCCTCGAGTCGACGATCGTCACGAAGGACAACTACAAGGAACTCCTGATCGACAGCGGGTACTACACCGAGGCCGACCTGGGTTGATCCCCCGGGAGGGTTCCGACCCTCCCACCCCGCCTCCGCCGCGGCCCGACCGGGTCGCGGCGGAGGCTCCTGCGGGTCGGCGCGCAGCGCCCCCGCCCCATCATCCCGACCGGCCACGAGCCGGTTCTGCAAGGAGGACCTCGTGAGCACCATCCTCGAGATGCGCTCGATCACCAAGGAGTTCCCCGGCGTCATCGCGCTCGCCGACGTGTCGTTGACCGTCGCGCGCGGGACGGTTCACGCCATCTGCGGCGAGAACGGCGCCGGCAAATCGACCCTCATGAAGGTGCTCAGCGGTGTGTACCCCGCGGGCGACTACCGCGGCGAGATCGTCTTCGACGGCAACACCGTCGAGTTCAAGGACATCCGCGACAGCGAGGCCGCCGGCATCGTCATCATCCACCAGGAGCTGGCCCTCAGCCCCTACCTGTCCATCGCCGAGAACATCTTCCTCGGCAACGAGATCACGCACCGCGGTCTCATCGACTGGGATGCCACGAACCGCGAGGCCTCGAAGCTCCTCGCCCGTGTGGGTTTGGGCGACAGCCCCGACGTGCCCGTCAACGAGATCGGTGTCGGCAAGCAGCAGCTCGTCGAGATCGCGAAGGCGCTGTCGAAGGACGTCAAGCTCCTCATCCTCGACGAGCCCACCGCCGCGCTCAACGACGACGACTCCGAGCACCTGCTCGACCTGATCCGTCACCTGCGCGGCCAGGGCATCACCTGCATCATCATCAGCCACAAGCTCAACGAGATCCGCGCGATCGCCGACGAGGTCACGATCATCCGCGACGGTCGCACGATCGAGACGTTGGATGTCGCCACCGGCGGCACGAGCGAGGACCGGATCATCCGCGGGATGGTCGGCCGCGAGCTCGAGAACCGCTACCCCGACCGCGACGTCGAGATCGGCGACGAGGTGCTGCGCATCGAGGACTGGAACGTCAGTCACCCGACCGACGCCAACCGCGTCGTCATCCACGAGGCCAACCTGACGGTGCGCGCCGGCGAGGTCGTCGGTATCGCGGGCTTGATGGGCGCCGGTCGCACGGAGCTGGCGATGAGCGTGTTCGGCAAGAGCTTCGGTTCGCGCATCTCGGGCACCGTCTACATCAACGGCAAGAAGGCCGACACCTCGACGGTTCCCGCCGCCATCCGCAGCGGGCTCGCGTACGTCACGGAAGACCGCAAGGGCGCCGGCCTCAACCTCATCGACACCATCAAGCGCAACATCTCGCTCGCCGGGATGCGCAAGCTGGTCAAGGGCGGGTTCGTGGACGGCGACGAGGAGTACCTGGTCGCGAACCGCTACCGCAAGTCGATGAACATCAAGGCGCCCAGCGTCGACGTGGTGGTCGGAAAGCTCTCCGGCGGCAACCAGCAGAAGGTCGTGCTGTCGCAGTGGCTGTTCTCCGACCCCGAGGTGCTCATCCTCGACGAGCCCACCCGCGGCATCGACGTGGGCGCGAAGTACGAGATCTACACGATCATCAACTCCCTCGCGGCGCAGGGGAAGGGGGTGCTCGTCATCTCTTCGGAGCTGCCCGAGCTCCTCGGCATCTGCGACCGCATCTACACCCTCAGCGAAGGCCACATCACCGGCCAGCTGCCCATCGAAGAGGCCACTCCCGAGGCCCTCATGGTGCTCATGACCAAGGAAAAGGAAGCCGACCATGTCAGCGCTTGACAACACCGTGACCCCCCAGGGTCCCGCCACGCCGAAGGGTCCCGTCGGCGGCGGCACCGGCAGCGGTGCCGGCGGCATGCTGCAGTTCTTCACCTCTCGGCTGCGCGAGATCGGCATCTTCATCGCGCTGATCGTCATCGTCCTGCTGTTCCAGGCGTTGACCGGCGGTCGTCTGCTCACCGCGGGCAACGTGTCGAACATCATCGTCCAGAACAGCTACATCCTGATCCTCGCGATCGGCATGGTGATGATCATCATCGCCGGGCACATCGACCTGTCGGTCGGTTCCGTCGCGGCCTTCGTCGGTGCCGTCTCGGGTGTGCTCATCGTGCAGTGGGGCCTGCCCTGGTGGCTCGGCATCCTGCTGTCGCTGCTCCTGGGTGCCGTGGTCGGCATGTGGCAGGGCTTCTGGGTGGCGTATATCGGCATCCCGGCGTTCATCGTGACGTTGGCGGGCATGCTGCTGTTCCGAGGCCTCACGCAGATGACGCTGGGCAACACGCAGATCACGCCCTTCCCGACCGAGTACCGCCAGCTCGGCGGTGGCTACCTCTTCCCCGACCTGTTCCCGGCCGCCAGCTCGCCCGCCGAGTGGATCACCGTCGCCCTCGGCGTGCTGACCCTGGTCATGTTCGTCGTGTCGCAGGTGCGCCAGCGCGCCAAGCGCGCGGCGCTCGAGCTGCAGAACGAGCCGCAGCTGTGGTTCATCCTCAAGATCGTCGGTGGCGGCGCGCTCATCGCGTACCTGACGTACCTGCTGGGCGTCGCTCCCGGCTCGCGCGGGACCCCGATCGTGCTCGTCGTGCTCGCCGTGCTGGTCATCGGCTACTCGACGGTCATGAGCCGGAGCGTCTTCGGTCGCCACATCTACGCGATCGGCGGCAACCGCACCGCGGCGAAGCTGTCGGGCATCAACACCCGTCGCGTCGACTTCATGCTGTTCGTGAACATGGGCGTGCTCGCGGCCCTCGCCGGTATCGTCTTCACGGGTCGCCTGAACTCGGCCGGCCCCGGCGCCGGAAACCTGTTCGAGCTGGATGCCATCGCCGCATCGTTCATCGGTGGTGCCGCCGTCCAGGGTGGTGTCGGCCGCGTGGTCGGCGCGATCGCCGGTGGTCTCGTCATGGGTGTGCTCAACAACGGCATGTCGCTCATGGGTATCTCGACCGACGTGCAGCAGTTCATCAAGGGTCTCGTGCTGCTGCTGGCCGTGGCCTTCGACGTGTGGAACAAGAACCGCACCCGCGGGTGATCCACGCTCGTCCCGA